>JBIIZK010000005.1:0-15703 GCA_044346305.1 Bacilli bacterium | reverse complement strand
TGTATTTAAATAAAGCATGAATCAACGCTTGCTGATGGTCTAAACGACCACCGCTAAACCCAAGGACAATCAAGGTTTCGTATCCTTGTTCAATCGCCCAATCAAACGCTAGTTCTGCGTCTGATTTATCCTTATTTACTGGGAATGCCTTTAAAGGGATTCTACTCTTTTTAAGCAATTGATAATCTGCTGGCGATAACGAGTCAAAATCTCCAATAGCGATGGTCAAAGCAATCTTACGTTTTAAAGCAATTTCACAACCACGATCTACCCCAATGACATCACCTTGAATCAACGGTAAATCTGAGTCTTCTGTTGTTGATAATAGAATCGTTACATTTTTTTTATTCATGAATAAATTGATTCTTCCACGATTGAATATTTTCCAGCGGTAATTGAATATCTGTTTTAAAGGAATCATCAATCATGCCTTCCAATAACTGGATGTCATTGCGATCCAACACAGTCAGATTAAAATCCTTCTTTTTTTCAAGAGCGCGATGATCAACTGCCAAAATAATGGTTCTTCTTTTCTTTTGTAAGGCCCGAATCCCAGCATGAAGTCTTGTTCCAACATAATCAATATCTTGGGTATCAAGTAAGGTGTCGTAGTCTTCAAGATTAGGATTAATTAATTCTAGGTTCGTGGGTAAGTTAAGCAAATTGGCATAATTAAAATCATTAACACCTTGTAACCAAAGAAAGACTTTTCGGTATTTCTTACTTAGAATGTTTAACATTTGTTGATCTGCAACAGGATTTTTATCATAATCTGTTAACGTGGTGACCACATCTTTTGCTTTTGTTTTAGGAATATCTTTGCAATGGTCTTTGGTTAATTTCCACATGGTTGGGCAAGCGGTGTTGAGGATGTTATGAAAACCCATCGCTTGAAATTGGGAAAGGGTAAAATTATCACGAACTGAGTGAAGCATTTTTTTATCAAGAAGTCTTGAGTAAAGGAGTTTAGAATAACGGTTAGGAAGATCCCCTTTTTTCCACCAACCAACACCAATTAGAATGACTGGAGATACAATCCTAGCAGATCTCAAATTAATATCCCATAATTTGACCAAACGATTCATCTTTCCACGAATTAAATTTGACCCGCATACAAAGCGATAATCAAAATCATAATTATAAAAAATATTCTTTAAATACATGGTCACTGGTAAGTGCGTGGATGCTTCGATCACAAAACTAAAATCAATAAGCGGTTTTAAATGTTCGCGAACAGATTGCGAAATAATCTTATCCCCTACATTGAATGTAGCAATTGAAGGGTCAAGTAATAAGATTCTTTTAAGTTCTTTCATTCTACGTTCATCTTACTATGGACCAGTAATTAATGGTAGAATAAACCTATGAAATCTACGATTATTAAGCACCCTTTGCTTGAAGAAAACTTCATAAAAAAAGCAATAGAAAACCACGAACTTATCGTTTTCCCTACGGAAACAGTCTATGGATTGGGAGCATCGATTTATGACCCGATTGCGATTCAAAAAATTTTTACGACAAAAGGTCGACCTCAAGACAATCCCCTCATCATTCACATTGCTGACCTCAATCAATTGGATTCGCTTGTCACTGAGGTAAATGAACTTGCTAAAAAACTAATGACTGCCTTCTGGCCAGGTCCCCTTACCTTAGTCCTTCCAAAATCATCTTCGGTTCCAGACATGATCACCGCGAACCTGACGACAGTGGCTATTCGTATGCCGAAAGATGCACTAGCTCGTGAAGTGATTAAAGCAGCTGGGGTTCCTTTATGTGCCCCAAGTGCAAATTTATCTGGAAAACCATCAGGGACTACCTTTGAGGCAGTCTATCGTGATTTTTATGGCAAAGTCGGCATCTTTGTTGACGGTGGTATTCCTGAGTACGGAATCGAATCCACTGTCATTGATATGACGACTAAAATTCCTACCATCCTTAGACCGGGTGCTGTCAGTGTTGAGGCGATTGAAAATGTTTTAGGGATGGTGGTGGTCTCCACAAGCAAAGTGGATAAAGCTCCAAAATCTCCTGGAATGAAATATCAACACTACAAACCTTTTGGTGATGTCATTATCTTGGATGGTGATGCAGACGCCATCATGAAGTATTTAAAAAAAATGAATGATACAGAAGCCGTATTTATGGGAAGTAATGAAGTGTGTGGACACTTACAAGTGTTATCGATTAATACGTTCTCTCTTGGTCCTCAATCGACATTAGAATTGATTGCTCGAACACTTTATCGTACCTTACGAACCTTGGATGATTTAAAGATTAAAACCATTTATACCCATACGTTTTCTAGTAAAGGGATTGGTGCTGCATTAATGAACCGCCTAGAAAAAGCTTCTTCACAAACGATCAAACTATAATCTCGTCATGAACCAGGGTATCTTATGCATCTTTTCCGGTCCGCCTTTATCAGGTAAATCTACGTTTATTGGTGGTTTGAATAAAAATATAGAAAACTTAGTCATGGTGTCTACCGATGAGATTCGTTTTGAATTAAATAAAGATTATGTTTTCCGTCCAAACATGGAAAACCAAGTGTGGGAATTAGCTTATCAACGAGCTAGAAAAGCGATTCGAGAAGGTCATGTAGTCGCCTTTGACGCCACCCTGATTAACCCAGAATTACGGGGAAAACTTTTATTGCAGTTTCCCAACACTGCCATCATATACTTTGCATTTGTTAAACCTGATTTTTCTGTCATTGAACAAAGAAACGAAAAACGAAAATGGAAACAGCTTGAAGCGACAGTTTTAAAAAACATGTATGAGAATTATCAATTTCCAACCGAATCTGAAAAAACTTATTATTATAAGGTTTTTGAAGTTACGAATGAGACCTTTACCGATACAATAGAAAAAGGAACGGAGTTCATTAAAAACCTTCATGGATCATAAACTTCACCCACTTGAATCAGAAGAATCGATGATGCTTATGCATCGATTTTTAGCCGATGTGATTTTTGAATATCGTGATAATGAAATTAAAGATTGGCTACAAGGATTATCCTTAACTGCGATTGAAACAATTCTGAATAAAGCAGGGAATGAAGATTTACAGAAGAACGCCTTCATCATTCCTTTTACTTATCTTCATTATGCGGTTGTCCCACCTGCTTCTATTGTGAATGCGATGAAGGGTTGGTTAGACAAACACCCGCTGATTCCAAACGACAATGGGGTGTTACAAAAAACAAAATTAAATTTTGATCGAATCTTTAGAGGCAAAACTGAATTTATTCACGACCCTAATAACGGCGGTCATAAATCTTATTAATCAACATCTCAATCTTGTTGTTTTTCACCTTCATTGCTTTTAACGATTGTTGTACGCGACCATAAAGGTGTTCGATTTTATCTTTGGAAGCTTGTAACCCTAACTGACTTACAAACGTTGCTTTTTCTAAAATTAAATCGGATTTTGATTTTTTTAATTGTGCTTCGGAGACGGTGACTTCAAGGACATCATCTTGGATTTGAAACATCAATCCTAAATCCAAGCCAATTTGACCCCATGGGTCTTCTTCTTTTGCAGATGCAATCATGGCTCCCATTCGAAAGGATGCTTCAATTAACTTTCCAGTCTTGAATTCACTAATTCGCTGTAAGTGATCAGCGTTGATTTGCTTTCCTTCTGCTTCCATGTCCAAATGTTGACCATAGACCATCCCTTGTAAACCAGCATTCACAGATAAGAGTTGAATGAGTTTTACTTTTTGTTCTGAGGTGATGAGTTGATTTCTAGTTACCCTTTCAAATGCATTGGTTAATAATCCATCGCCAAGCAAGATAGCAGTCGCTTCATCAAATTGTTTATGAATGGTCGGAACACCATGTCGAAGCGAATCATTGTCCATCGCTGGTAAGTCATCATGGATTAACGAATAAAGATGGATCATTTCAATTGCGGTTGCAATATCTAGATATGGCATCGGATCGATGCCATAACTTTCAATGAGGGTGAGAACCACCAAAGGCCTAAAACGTTTACCACCTGCTTCAATTGCATAAATGGCTGAATTCTTTAACTTGGATGTCGGCATGCCTCCAACAAACGTTAGCAAAGATGATTGGATGCTTTCTTTTAAATTCATGATCGGAAGGTATACTCCGCGGTAGGTAACGATGCGATATCTTTCTTTCCAAGGAGCAACATGATGAGTTTCAACTCCTCAATAAAATTCTGAATTTGTTGAATGGCTTCTTCATCGGTGTGCCGAGTGATGAGATGCAGAAAATAACCAGATAATCCAACCATCTTTGCACCGAGTACTAAACTTTTAATCACATCAAGTGGCTGACGAATCCCGCCACTGGCGATGATATCGAGCTTCTTAAACGGTTGGGCAGCAATTAAAGATTCTACGGTAGATTGGCCCCAATCATTAAAACTAGTTAATGGTTGGTTGCGTCTTTGGTTTTCGATGATGGAAAAGTTGGTGCCACCTTTGCCAGCAACATCAACATAACGAACGCCAATTGCCGATAATTGCTTCAGGGATGTTGCACTCATCCCGAAACCAACTTCTTTAACGATTAAAGGAATATCAATTGCTTGTCGAATGGATTCAATGGATGCCAACCACCCTTTAAAATCTTTGTCGCCTTCTGGCATCACAATTTCTTGAACAGGGTTCACATGAATTTGTAAGGCGTTAGCTTGCAATAACGAGATAACTTTTTTGGCATTGGCAACAGTTTGCCCTGCTCCAAGATTAGCAATGATAAAACCTTCTGAATAAACCTCACGAATCACGGTAAACGTTTTCGTTAACTGAGGGTCTTTAATCGCCGCCGAGACCGACCCCGTTGCCATCGGAATTTGAAAGTGTTTGGCTAGCTTAGCAAACCGTTGATTCAAGATGCCAGCTTGTTGACTCCCGCCCGTCATTGCGTTGATATAAAAAGGATATGGAAACGTTCGATTAAATAACGAGGTTGTTAAGTTAACTTCTTCTAAATTCGTTTCTGGAAAAGCGTGATGAGTCAAACGAACGTGATCAAAATCATTGCTGATTGTTGATTGAGCTAATGCAAATTGAATGTGGTCATCTTTTCGGTTCATGTTTAAATTATATCGGAAAGAATATGATAGTTTTCTTTTTTTATTCGTTTGAGGAAAGAAGCTTGGTTGGGTTGAGGAATAAAAACAAGCGTACAATCGCCGCCACCAGCGCCTGAGAATTTACCCACCCCTTCAAATTGATGGGCAATCTTTAGAATCGCATCAATTCCTTTGGTAAACAAAGGGGCCTTGCTGATCGTCGCTAACGTTTGTAGATGGTTATTGATAAGACCGATAACCTTGGTTTCCCATGTGGTCAATAAGGTATTCATATATTGGTTGCTTTGCACAACCCAGTCGGCGGTTAAATGCGGGGTAAGCATTTTGACTAAGGTGTGTGAATCCGCTGAGGTACCTGAATAGATCACCACTGGGGTTAAAGGCATTGGAGAGATGGGTTTTAAGATTAATCCATCCCATGGGATGTCAATCAATGTATGGACATGAAGTGTTTTAATTAAGGAAAGCATCGATGGAAGAAATTTTCGGTAGTGAATGGGTTGGCCTAAGCTGCTGCATGCAACATCACCAAAGGATGTGTCTTGATAATTTTGGATTGTGGAAACCACTGCAAGTTTATAGAGGGTTTCAGCAGTGAATGCAACACCATGGAATTTAAGTAACGCACCAATAAGGGCAACAGTAATCGCTCCGCTACTTCCCAACCCATATTTGCCTTGATCTGCAACCAAGGTTGAATCAATGGTGATGGAAAAGGTTCGCCAAGGAATTTTTTTTGCTTCAAGCCACTGTCTAACCACTTCCATCCCTAAACGAATATACGGATTGGGAATGTCGCTAATGAGACGAAAATCCATCGAATCTTTAGGATATTGAAGGTTGATGATGGCGTATTTCTTCTTGGTGGCAATCGTCACTTGAATCCCTAATTTAACTGGGAGAATGATTGCCTCTCCAAGAGGATACGTAACCGCATATTCACCAGCTAAAAATAATTTTCCAGGCGCAAAGTGGGATGCTTTATTGAGCATATGCTTTGCCACCAATTCGTGTCACCAAATATTTTGACTTAATGGTTTTCTTGAGTTGTTCTTCCCATCGCGATAGATCTTTTCCTTGGATTAAGATTTTGACATTAGGGCCTGCATCCATGGTTGCAAATCCAACCAATCCTTGTTGACGCAACGTTATCACCATCGCAAGGACGTTACGTGATTCTGGTTGTTGATAAAGAATTGCTGGCGTAGAATCCGCCATCACTTGATGCAATCGGGTGCTATTTTTTTCCATGATCTGACCGACCAACATTAAATCTTTTTTTACAATTGCAGCTTTCATGGATTGTAAATCTGTTTCGCTATCTTGGACCCAAGTTGAATAACTAGGCGCAGTGGTCATGGTTATTTTCATCGCATCGCGACTTGATATCGCTTTTTTAGAATCGGAAACAATCACAACAATCATCCGTAAATCTTCAAAAGGATTCTTTAACGATTCGATGGAACCGTTCTTATGCCAAATTGCAAAATCATCCACAAGACTCCGACATGAACTTCCAGATCCAAGCCGAGTAAGGGTTGCTAATTCTTGTAAGGTGTAACCTGCTTGAAAAAATGCATTCAATCCAACCGTTAATGCTGCAAAGCCAGAAGCAGATGAGGCCAACCCAGAGGCTGTTGGAAAGTTGTTATGCGTTCGAATCTTGACTTGCTGATTATGAAAGTGCTTCAACACATCTTTGACACGAGAGACTTCAGAGGCATTGCCAGATTTTCCATTGATAACAAATTCAAAGGGACCTTCTTCAAAAGTCGTTTCAGTATAAAGGTCTGTTAAGGTCAACGATAATGACGACGTTGTTGGCAAAACAATCTCGGCGTTTGCTTTTCCCCAATATTTTATCAAGGCAATATTCACTGGAGCCCGGGCGATGATTTTCTTCATGATCTTAAATCCATCAACCAAACTTCTTTTGTGTGGTGTTGTTGAAAATGGCGAATGATTTGTTCAGCTATTTGACGATCATCAACGAGAGCAATCATTGAACCACCCAATCCACCACCTGTTAATTTTGCACCTAATGCCCCTATTGCAATGGCGTCGCGAACCATGGCGTCTATGGCGAGGTGACTAACACCAAGTTCTTGAAGGTGAAATTGGGTTTGATTCATTAACCTAGCAACATCATCGATTTCCTTTTTTTCAATAGCCTCTTTCATGAGCAAACTCATTAGACCAATCGATTCCAGGTGTCCTTGTGCTAAGTTTTGAGTAAATAGTTTTGCAACTTTTCCAACAGCTTCTTTAGTGCTTCCTTTAATTCCTGAATGAGCAACCACAAGAAAAGCAGGCAATGTGATCATCATTGGTTCAGGATCTTTTCCTTTAATGAAATACCACCCATTCGTTGAGGCTGTAGTCAGGGCATCAATGCCACTTGCAGAACCATGAACAAGTTTCTCAGCTAATTGAGTATGTTCAAAACGAAGTTTTGCATCCAACGGAACATCGGCAAGGTGATAAAGTGCTTCAACAATGGCACCACTGATGGCAGCACTACTTCCCATCCCTGCAGAACTGGGTATGGTGTTGGTGATGACCATCTCAAGTGGATCAAGTTTTAGGATGGTTCTCAAATGATCAACCAAGAAACCAATAAAGAATAATTCAGTAGGAAGAGAAGCCATGGGTCCTTGGTATAAACTTGAAATGAGAAAGTCTTCTTTTGAGGGCGTCACGTGTATGTCGATTTTCAAAGGTAAAAAAGGCAAAGCGATGCCTGGATGACCATAAACCACCGCATGTTCACCAATAAGAATAATTTTCGCGTGGGCTTGACCGCGACCGTGCTTCTTCATCCTTTCTATTTTACCTTAATCAGTTCGTAAGATAGAAGGAAATGTAGTTATTTTACTTAAGTTTGTCTTTTAGAGAAAATATCATACAATGCTTCTTGGAAAACAAGATGGTCCCAAATTTAAATCGTCTTCAATCAACCGGATTCTTAAAATTATCTCTTCCACTGATTTTAGAAGTCGCCTTTGTGATTGTAGTAACAAACCTCGTTGTTTGGATGCTTTCGTCTTATGATGATTCCGTCGCTGCAGCAGTCTCTATCGCTGGGCAAATCAACAATATGGTTTTCTTATTCTTTTCAATTATTTCAATGGGTGCAGGTATTTTACTCGCCCAATCGGTTGGGGCAAAATCCTCACATCGTCGCCAAGATGTTTTTTCAACATCATTGGCTTTTGCAGTGTTGTTTGCCATCGTTGGGACTTTAATTTTTGTCATATTCTATAAGCCAATCTTTTCTTTTTATCAACTTGAACCCCATGTTCAATCCTTCGCAGAACAATATGGATTAATTCTAGCCCCATTGTTTATTCTCAATGCTTTATTTCTTGTCTTCAACCAAACTCTCTATGCTCATGGGAAAACCATTGAAGCATTGATTGCCTTAATTTTTTGTGACACAAGCATTCTTGTTTTTTCCTACGCGTTGATCTTTGGGGTTCCATGGTTAGGCATCCCGAGTCTTGGTGTGGTTGGTGCAGCAATTGCCATCGGGATAGGTCGACTCATTTATTTCATTGGTTTAGGTTATTTTATAAAAAAGAAATTAAACTTACGATTTCAATTTCCTAAAGAAAATATATTTAAATCAAAGACAACAAAACTCTTGTTTAAAGTTGGTGCACCTGCGGTCTTTGAAAACATTAGCTACACTTTTTTTATGATTTTAATTACGCGCATTATTGCTGGTTATGGCACAGAAGCCATTGTTGCAAAAGCTTATTTTGATTCCTTAGCCATGTTCACTTATTTCATCATGGTGGCCTTTGCTAACGCCAGCGCGATCAAAGTTGGTCAGTTGGTAGGTGGTGGGGAATTTACCGAGGCCGAAAGCACAATTAAGTATGCGTTATGGATTTCTTATGCGGCAACCATTGTTCCTTCCCTCACCCTCGCTTTGCTGATTGGTGTCATTGGTAGACTCTTTACGGATGACCCTATTGTTTTGAGCATGTTGATGGGTGTGGCAATCGCAGATATCTTTTTAGAATTTGGCCGGGTGATGAATGTGGTTGTGAACCGCGCAATCAAAGCCAGCGGAGATGCCAAGTATCCTTTGATTTCAATCATCATCGTGGAATGGATCTTTATTTTACCGTTAGCCTATCTACTAGGAGATTGGTTGGAATTAGGACTTTTAGGAATTTGGATTGCCCTCGCCATCGATGAAGTGGTTAGAGGTATTAATTTGTTTATTCGTTGGAAATCAAAGCGTTGGCAAGTTAAATCCAAGAAATTAAATCAACATATTCATGCATCAACCAATGAACAATCTTAGGCAAACTTTGTTATGATAATTCAATGAAAGAAAAAATAAAATCTCTTAGAAGTGAAGCGATTGCCTTGTTAACAAAACGAGGTGTCACTTTGGATGAAATAGTCGATTGTGTTTATTTTTTGCAAAAAGACTATCACCAGAATCTTGATAAAAAAGTTCTTTTAGAATCCGTCTTATCTGTTCTTGATAAACGTGAAGTTCAATTTGCCTTAATGACTGCGATTGAACTCGACGTCCTCGCAGAAAATAAAATGTATAAAAACAAAGACTTAGAGGCGATTATTCGCCGCGACGAAGGGTTGTTTGGAACCGATGAAGTTCTTGCATACAGCATCTGTAATTTATATGGATCGATTGCCTTAACTAACTTTGGATTTATCGACAAACAAAAATACGGGGTTGTCGCTCGACTGAATGAAGAAGGAAAAGATGGCCTTCATTGTCATACGTTTCTTGATGACATGGTCGCGGCGATTGCTGCCGCTGCAGCAAGCCGTTTTGCTCATTCTTAGTTGTAATGGATAAAATTTTCTTATCAAGAGGAATTAATGGATGGAACATTTAAGAATACTTTCCTTCTTTAATATCTTGTTTTATCTTGCCAATGGATTATGGGTATTAGAGTTTGTCATCTTCAAGAATAAAAAAAGAGTTGGACGTTTTCTAGAAAATAAATCGTTTTGGTTCTTGGTTTTTGCTATCACGCTTGTGATTGTCAGTACCATTCAATTTTCTAGCAATAACTTGGGAAAAGTAAGTTCACTTGATTTATACCCTATATTCCAAGTGGTTGCGTTAGGGTTCTATGGTGTTGGATTATCGCTACGTTATCGAGGGTCGATGGTGTTGGGAGAAAACTTTACCCGGCATGTTGCCGTCTCATCTTCAATGAGGTTAGTATCAACAGGCCCATATCGTTATTTAAGGCACCCGTTATACTTAGGGCTGTTTTTAATCACGATCTCGTTTCCTATTTATGTTGGGAATGTCTTTGCCATCCTAGTTGGGGTGCCACTTTTGGTGATTGGATTTTCTTGGAGAATGAATGTTGAAGAACTCGCTTTAACCAAAATTCACCCTCAATACGCTCAATGGCTAAAACAACGTTATCGCTTTATTCCATTTATTTATTAAGTCAACCCTCTTTAAATTTTAATAAACACACTATCGCCATTTTTTTGCTTGATATCAATCAATACCAATGGACGATGAATCTTTCGGAGAACTTTGATTTGTTGAATGAGTTTTTTTCTTTGTTCAGGAGATACTTTTTTTCCTTCAAATTTGGCATATTTTAAGATAAGGTTTAACACACGAGGGCCCGACGGCAACCAAAGGATTAGCTTGGTTTTATTTTGTTCTTTAATCAAAATACGCATGCTGCTTATTCCACAACAATCTCAACAAAGTCACCATCTTTGCTTTCAATTTCAACGATCTTACCAATGACCCCTTGTTCAACTAACGCCATTATTTTGTTCATATCGATATCCTTAAGGACATCTTTTCCGTCGACCTTCGGTGTCACACCCATATCCATGGCAATCTTCACCAATGGCAAGGGCAAATTAACATTCACTTTGTCTCCATCTGAAGATAGAACCTTGATTTTAAACACCAACCGATTTAAATCTTTTTTTTGTGAGGTCGTCGTCATTCCAACCACTGGTCCTTGTTGATGACCTAACAAGTAATCAATCGATGTCTCAAACGTGCTGGCAATAGATCCTAATAATCCAACATCTGGAAGAGAAACATCTTTCTCCCACTTACTTACCGCCTGAGCAGACACGTTTAATTTCTTTGATAGTTCTTCTTGAGTCCAACCCTTCTTTTTTCTTAGTTCGGATAACCGTTTTCCAAAGGATTCTTTCATCATCTCTTCCTCTTTTCTACCACCATTATCGTATAGAATAAAATGAATAACTATCGATAGGTAGTTGATATTTTGTGATTATTTCTCTTCTTGGTTGTTTTTGAATCAACCACCAGTTGTATCTAGGCAAATTCTACCATGTTTCTTTTTTAATTTTCTAAGAATTAGCATATAATTTTAAAGTTGATACTTGTCTATTTGAAGCAAGCGGTCAACCAAGGAGAAAAGGTATGAAATCAACCCTCATCCATCCAGATTTTGAAAGCGTTTTAATTACCGAAAAAGAAATTCAAGAGATTTGCAAAAAACTAGGCGATCAGATCAGCAAAGATTACGCAGGAAAAACCCCAACCATATTAGCAGTTCTCAAAGGAGTGATTCCCTTCTTAACCGACTTATCTAAACACTTTCAGTTTTATTGTGACTATGAATATGTTGCCAGTAGTAGTTACCATGGTGGGGTGGTCACCTCGAATTGGGTAGAAATCTATTTATGGCCTCGTTTAAGTTTGAAAAACAAAGACGTGATCATCATTGAGGATATTGTTGATTCTGGTCTCACCATTCAAAAGATTAAACAAAAAGCGATCAGCGAAGGGGCTCGATCCGTCAAAATCGTTACCTTTCTTGATAAACCAGAAGGAAGAAAAATTAAATTCACTCCGGATTATATTGGTAAAACCATTCCTAAACACTTTGTCGTTGGTTATGGCTTAGACTTTGACGAAAAATATCGAAACGTTCCTTATGTTGGTATCCTCAAACCAAGTGTGATTAAAATGAATCCCAAGGACTATCCTTGGCGACAAGGAGAATAGCCATGGATTTAAAGAAGTACATCGCCGTGGTTCAAGATTGGCCAATCAAAGGTGTCTCCTTTAAAGATGTTACCCCTTTACTCAACCATGGTGAAGCGTTTCACCAATCCATTCAAGATCTTGCAAAACTTGTTAATAAACACAAACCCGACGTGATTGTCTCCCCTGAAGCAAGAGGATTTATTTTTGGTGGGGCGGTTGCTAGCCAACTAAAAATCCCATTTGTTTTGGTGAGAAAACCAGGAAAACTTCCCCGGAAGGCCATTGAAGAAAAGTTTGCATTGGAATATGGTCAAACGAGTTTATTTATGCACGAAGATTCGATTAAAAAAGGACAAAAAGTCCTTGTGCTTGATGATGTCCTTGCAACAGGTGGAACCTCGATTGCCATTGCCAAACTGATTGAACGATTAGGTGGAAAGGTTATTCAATTTACCTTTTTAATGAACTTAACGTACTTACCTGGTGAACAAAAATTAAAAGATCATCGCTACTCGGTTGACTACGTGCTCTCGTATTAGTTACCCTTCTTGACCAAATAAACGATCGCCTGCATCTCCTAAACCCGGAACAATATAACCGACGTTGTTTAATTTTTTATCAATCGCAGCAAGAAAAATATTTACTTCAGGATGAGCTTTCAAAACCAAATCAATCCCTGGTTGAACCCCAACCAACCCTAGATACGTAATTCGCTTACCACCTTTTTTCTTAATTAAGTCAATCGCCTGTATTAAGGTTCCGCCCGTGGCTAACATTGGGTCGAGGATGAATACTTCCGTTTTTGAATCTATCAATGGTAATTTGACCATGTAGGTTGATGCTTTTAATGTTTTTTCATCGCGAGCAAATCCAATATGACCAACATTGGCTTGAGGAATTAAATCAGTGAATCCATCAAGCATCCCCAACCCTGCCCGGATAATTGGCACGACCAACACCTCAACACTAAGTTGACTAGCGATCATATTATCTACAGGTGTTTGAATCTTTTTATTCTTTAGCTGTAAATGCTGCGTCGCGGGGAAAACTAACATTTGTGTGATTTCTTTAACAAGGGTGCGAAAGGAATTGTTTTGGGTTTGATGATCTCTCAATAATGCCATTTTATGATCAATTAATGGATGACTTACAAGATTCTTAAGTTGGTTCATGCTTATTTCCTCGATAATGATTATAGATGTTTTTTCAAAAATTCTTTGTAAAGTAAGTTCAAATCATGATATCGATTCCAATAATTTGATAAGATTAAATTCATGAAAAAAGATTATATGGTTTCTGCGATTGCGTATGGCGGCAAGTTACGTTTGCTCGCTGCGCGTTCAACCCATTTAACTCAAGAAGGGTGCCGTCGGCATCAAACCTTACCAACTGCAAGTGCGGCATTAGGTCGGACATTAACTGCTGGGATCTTATTTGCAAGCAACTTAAAAGGTGAGGAAAAATATACCATTCGAATCGCCGGAGATGGGCCAATTGGAGAAATTGTGGTTGATGCTAATGCCCACGGGGAAGTCAGAGGTTATCTTCATCACGGTCAAGTCCATTTCCCTGCAAACGAAAAAGGAAAACTTGATGTTGCAAGAGCGGTTGGTAAACATGGCATGGTCGCAGTGATCAAAAGTTTTGGAACTGAATTTAAATTTACTGGCCAAACCCCAATTGTCTCTGGAGAAATCGCAGAAGACTTAGCGTCTTATTTGGTAAACTCAGAACAAATTCCATCAGCGCTAGCGCTTGGTGTTTTGGTCAATCCAGATGGATCGATTGCCACAAGTGGTGGTTATTTAGTTCAAGCTCTTCCTGGTTGCGATGAGGCAACCTTGGTCAGCGTTGAGAAGGCAGTCAAGGCAGCCAAGCCAATTTCGACAATGTTGGTTGAAGGCATGACTCCAGAAGTGATCCTCACTCAACTCATTGCAAAAGAATCGTTAACCTTCCTTGAAGAGAAATCAATTCAATTTCGATGCAGTTGTTCAAAGCAAAGAACCACAGAAACGCTTAAATTGTTAGGTAAAAAAGAGTTATTAGACATGATTGAAAAACAAAAAGGAGCAGAAGTTTTTTGTAATTTTTGTAATGAACGCTATGCTTTTAATGACAACGATTTGAAAAAAATTATTTCTGAGCTTGATCACGCCCAACATTAAGTTGGTAATATTGAACCGCAATCTCTGCAGCAATTTTTGCATTATGTTTAACGAGTGCGATGTTACTAACCAGGGAATCTCCACCTGTTAACGTCTTGACTCTTGCTAACAAAAACGGAGTTAACATAGCACCTTTCACATGTTGTTCTTCTGCTTCTTTGATTGCAGCATGAATTGCTTGTTGGACAACTCGGGCGTCCATTTCATAGGCTACTGGAATAGGATTGGCAATCAAGATCCCTTGCTTTAATAAAAGTGCGTCTTGGTGTTTCATCAATGTGGCAACTGCTTGTGGACTATCCAATCTTAGGGAAAGTTTTAAACCACTTTTTGAGTGATAAAATGCTGGAAAATCATCGGTTTGATAACCAACCACAGGCACACCCATGGTTTCTAAATATTCTAATGTTTTCGGTAAATCTAAAATTGCTTTGGCACCGGCAGACACAACCGTGACAGGGGTGGTGGCAAATGCTTCCAAGTCAGCAGAGATATCAAATGATGTTTCTGCACCGCGGTGAACCCCACCAATCCCACCTGTGGCAAAGATTTTGATGCCGTGTAAAGACGCTAGGTACATTGTTGTAGCAACCGTGGTCCCTCCAGATAACTTTTCAGTCAGGACATACGCTAGATCGCGCTGAGAGACTTTACGAATCTGTTTTGACTGAGCAAATTGGGATAAGGTAGTTTGGTTTAATCCGATATGAATGACACCATCTAGAATCGCAATGGTTGCAGGTGTTGCACCCGCATCGATGACTACTTTTTCCACTGCCATTGCTGTGGATAAGTTTTCAGGATAAGGCATTCCATGGCTGATAATCGTACTTTCTAATGCAACAACCGGCAATCCTTTTCTTAAGGCTTCTTCAACGTCATGGGAAATGATGGTTTTCATATTTCCTCCTTTAGGTCGTTAATTGATTGTAAAAATAATCTGAGCGACGAATTAAAATAAACGACATGATGGCGATCGCAAGTATTTCAACACCTATCAAGACAGTCATTTGTAAAGAAACATCAAGGCTTGCAAAAGGGACAAACACTAACCAAAAGAATAACCCCATCCAAGCAAATCCACCAAAAACGGCAAGCAAGGCTGCCAGACTTTGTTTAACCACTTCCACTTCATGATGAAAATCAAACCGAGGAAAAAATAAGTTTAAATAAAGAAAGAATAATGATAATAGAATCGCAAACAGTATCAACATCCCAAGCAGAAGAATGGATTCAAACAAACTAAAAGAAAAAATCACGATAGCAAAGATAGTCGTTAAAATAACCACCGGCAAAGTCAACCATAAATTAAATGAAATTTTTGCTTTAAAGATAGTTAAGGCAGGAATAGGTAATGCTTTTAATGTTGCTAAATTCTTTCCTTCTAGCGATAGACTAACCGCTGGCGTGTAGACGGTTGAAAGCGAAAAACCAACCACACCAAAGACTAACCAAATAGGGTGAATGCCA
>JBIIZK010000063.1:0-4472 GCA_044346305.1 Bacilli bacterium | reverse complement strand
CGTGGGTTGCACAGAAATCACCATTTCACCAACCGATAATGAAGGTGAAATTCTTACTGATTTGGTGACCCCACTTGAAAAAAATGTAAATTCTGTTGTCTATGATGCCCTTCGTGATGGTGGAAATTTAACTCAACGTACCTTAGACGATGTGATGTTTCTAATCGCCGAAGATCGTTTAGGTAATTACACTGATCTACTTGCATCTAATAACGCAAATGATGTTGCATTATTACAAAAGATACAACGTAGAATTAATGTGAAAATGTATGATTTGATTTCGTCGGGTCAATTCGAAACGAGAAATTTGTTCTCTGAAGAACGTTTTGCTTTCTCAATTGAAAAACAACTTTATGAGTTAAATCGTGAAGCGAATGATCCATGGGTGGTTGATTTCATTTTCCCACCACGCAATACCGAAGCAATTGAATCTGGTGATATCTTAGAAGATGCAATTCATCTAGATTATTACGAAGATTTCATTCAAAATAACTTGGTGCCAAAAATCTATAGAGAATTGTTAGTAGAATTATACTTGGTTAACGAAGACTATTCTTCGTTAGGCAGAAGTTACGCTCGCAAAGTCAATTATGTCGCATTGAAGGTTTCCACAGAATATCCAGAAGCAGTAAAATACTTAATGGATACGTTTATTGATCAATATATTTTAGATGAAGATGCTGCTGACATTGCAGACCTTGAACTATTGGCTCGCGCATGGCGCGGTGTTGATACGAGTGCGGGTGCAGAGAATCGTGATTTTAAATTTAACTTAAACTCGCCTGAATATAAATTATTGGATGCTGCAGGCTTGATTGATGTAGGAAATTATCGCACGTTATATGGTGAAATCTTGGAACGTTTCGAAAAGATTATTCCAGAAAATCCTTTATTAACTGATAAATCGATTGAAAGTGAATTTACGGGTAATGGTCAATATACCCCTGAAATTGGGTTAGCAATTAGACGTAACGAATTAACCAAACGTGATTTTACAACAGACGGTTGGCACGTTAAAAATGGTGGTTTAGGGTCATTACCTGCCTCAATCCGTGACCGTATCTTTAATATCGGTGTTGCAAATGAAATCGATGATGTTGATAGTAAAGAAATTTTCTTAAGAAAAATTAATGGTGTTAGTTATTTAATACCACAAACTTTCCAACAAAATGACGGAAGAAACTTCTTGCTCTATGATGTTAATAGTGCCACTTATTACATCGTTCAAGTCTTGGAAGCCGTGAATACTACCAAAATGAATCAATCCACTGCTTCTGACAAAAACTATGCCGCTTCAAAGCGTACGTTAATCGCAGATGAAATTGCACGCATTCTTGGTGTTCGTGAAGCGAGCATCAATGCAAGCAACCTTCACTGGTTAAAACTTGCAGACTTAAAGTTCCATGATCAAACCATCTATGATTTCTTCAAAGAACGTTTTCCATCTCTTTATGATGAAGATGCTGAAGATACAGACGAAGAAGTTGTTGCCTAAAGCTTTGTACTAAACAATCATGATAAAATAAGGAGAGAAATCTCCTTATTTTTTTTGGAGGAAAAAGATGAAGCAATCATGTGTATTTTGTCAAATTGTGGAAGGAAGCATACCCTCGCATCGAATCTATGAGGATATGGATGTTCTTGCGTTTTTAGATATTCAACAATCAACGCCAGGTCATTCGATTGTGATACCAAAACATCATTATGACCACTTCTTGAGTACGCCAAAACCATTGATGAATCAAGTTATGAATGTTGCTCAACGAATTGGGCAAGCTCAGATACAATCCTTAGAAGCAAAAGGGGTTAATTTATTAAGTAATGTTTTAAAGGCAGCAGGGCAAAGTGTCTTTCATTTTCATGTTCATGTGATTCCTAGGTACTTACCAACGGATCGATTAAAAATAGAAATGATCAAATCCGATGATTTAAAAACACTCAACCTTCCAACCTTGGCGAAACAATTGAAAGATTACTTGGCTAAATAGTTATTTGGCTTTATAAAAACTTCGATCATCCAAAGCGAAAACTCGGTTTGTAAACTGTCCGGGTTCCGTCTGATCCAATGCTTTATTAACAATGGTCATTTTCGCATCAAAATCATCCACCATATGAACAAACAATGCTTCTTTTGTTAATGGAGGAACACTACTGCCAAATTCTGGTTTGCCATGATGGGAGAGGACAATGTGTTGAAGGAGCATCACTTTTTCTTTGTCGATGTCTAGTTTTTCGCCTAAAGATTGAATTTTAGCTGCCATTGAATTTAAATGACCAATTAATTTTCCTTCAGTGCTATATTTTGGAATAACTACCCCAGTAAACTCTGTTGTTTTTCCTAAATCGTGAAGCAAAATACCTGCATAGATTAAATCTGAATTAATTTTAGGATATAAAGGCATAAGCGCCTCTGCAACTTTTATCATGGACAGGGTATGAAAGAGTAAACCTGATGTATATTCATGATGATTCCTAACCGCAGCAGGGTAAGTAATATACGCATCATAGGATCCTTGTATTAAGGTTTGCGTTATTAATGCATAATCACGATCAATAATTTTCCCAATTGCCTTCTTAAGGTCTGACTCTAAGGTCTTTAATGGCACTGGTGCTGTCATGGTCAATTCTTCAAGATTAACTGTTTCAGGATTTAAACGCTGAATTTGGTTGATACGGACTTGCAACAATTGGCGATAAGCGGCAACATCACCGTCAACCTGCACAAATGCGCCAACTTCAATCATGGTTTCTATTTCTGGTTTAACATCCCAAAATTTAGCCTCAATTTGACCGGTTTTATCTTGAAGCATAATCGTTAAATATGGTTGGCCAGAGGCTGTTATGCCTTTACTCACTTGAATAACTAAAAAAGCTTGATGAATATGTTGTCCATCCTTAAAATCTTTAATTCCCATGTTTTGACTCCTTTATTAAACTGATAATATTGGAATAATTATAGCCTTTACGAAGTAAGAAGTTAATGATTTTCTCACGGCGTTCTTGGCCTTGGAACCTCGAGTGAAACATTCTTACTGCTTTATCGAAAGCTTGCTTTAAATTATGTTCCGTTTCCTCTTTTGTTAAACTTGGGATAGCTTCTATCGTTGATTGATACACTTTTGATTCATATCCTCGTTGTAGTAACAATGTGGTCATTTTTTGCTTACGTTCACGCTCACTCAGACGTTGATACTTTTTCACACTTTGTTGAATCAAATATGAAATAGCGTCACGTTCAATGTCAGCATCAATTTGAATGGTATCTAAAAGATGAGGAAAAAAGCCTTTTTCGTGAAGCTTTGTTTTAATCATCCTTAATCCATAACCTTTTTTTTGATAATGATGTACCCAATCCTTTAATAGACTTGCATCATCAATTAAATGGGCTAATTTTAATCGTGAGATGACAACGTCAACTTGTGGTTTCAATGCTTCTCGCTTATAGAGTTTTTCCCGTATTTGATATTCGGTATATCGGCCTTTCGATAATAAACGAAACCCATAATCAATAAAAGGTTGCGTTTTTGCTGATTGCAAAAGTTCCTCAACCTTTTTTTCATCAATTACTTTGCCAACGTAAAAGTAATCTTGAGTGTACTGATCACTTGATAATGATATGGATTGGCCTGAAGCTAAGGTAACAAGAATCTTCTTCTTTTTAATGTCTATGGAGGCAATGGTATTACCAATATTGTCTTGTCGCACGTTGATATACCTCGATTAAATTTTCATAAAAAATAGGTAAGGCATATTGATTAACTGCAGTTGCAGCTTGGCGATGAATTTGTTCCCGCTTTTCTTTCGTTAAATTAAATATCGTGTTGACTTGTCTGACAAAATCTTCCTCATCATTAAAAATAAACCCTGTTTGTTGATGACGAATTAAATTGGCAAGGTTTTCATCAAACCGGCATAATACCAACCGATCTGAAACCATCGCTTCCATGAATGTCAATCCTTGAGTTTCCGTCAAACTGGCAGAAACAAACACATCTGCTATTTGATAATAGTAAGGAACATCTTGAATTGGTACGGCACCGACAAAACTTACATGACTAGAAACTCCTAGTTGGTTAGCGAGGTCAATGAGTCCTTGACGGTTGGGACCATCACCGACCATCAGCAATCGAACATTTAAAATGACATCCATGCTCTTTTCATTGGCAACTCGACCTAGTGACAAAAGGACTCTTTCCCCAGGTAAAACCCATCGACTTTTAATCTCGGCAAGTTTTTCGCTATCTAGATTTGTTCGTTGGAACCTAGAAAAATCAATACCGGTTGGAACGATGTTGATATACCGATCAACGCCATAACTGCGAATTCTTTCTTTTGTCTTCAACGATGGAGAAATAAATTCAGTGCATTGTTCTGCAATCGATTTTGAAAATCGTTTCACAACTCGAGAGGCTAGTCCTTTCAAGAAACCAGCATAGTGAGTATAGTCTTCATACATCGTGTGGTAAGTAACC
>JBIIZK010000062.1:0-4557 GCA_044346305.1 Bacilli bacterium | reverse complement strand
CCTACTTTAAAAATGATCGACAAGGGTTTATTCAAGGTTTATACAAAGAAGGTTTCTTATCCCAGAGGTACGCCAAAGCCATGCTTATAAGCAACAATGCGTCATTTATCCGGCGTGAAAAAGAATAGTGTTTTTGATTGACTCACGTCAATAATCCCCATATAATACATGAGGAAATAAGGAGGTGGTTTTATGGCAGTGCCATTTCATCGCACATCGAAAACGAGAAAACTTAAGCGCCGCACGCACTTTAAATTAAAGGTAACTGGCTTGATCACCTGCAGTAATTGCAGTAAACTCATCCGGTCCCATACCGTTTGTCCATCCTGTGGTTTTTATGCAAAGAAACAAATCATACAAGTTGGCGA
The DNA here is from genome assembly GCA_044346305.1 of Bacilli bacterium. Lineage (GTDB taxonomy): Bacteria > Bacillota_I > Bacilli_A > RFN20 > CAG-826 > UBA970. The sequence continues at coordinate 4,189 of JBIIZK010000062.1, read as the reverse complement.
AAAAGTAACAGCAGCCCCAGTAAAAGAAGAAAAAAGCAAACCAGTTAAAAAAGCTAAGAAAGTTAAAGCCAAAGCTGAAGCTGGCGAAAAGAAAGAATAAAATGCCCTTACGGGCATTTTTCATCTATGCAACATTTAGCAAAATATATTGATCATACTTTATTAAAACAAGACGCAACCTTTGCCCAGATTGACCTGCTATGCCAAGAAGCAAAGCAGTATGATTTTATGTCGGTGTGTATACAACCTCATTTTGTCGGTTTTGCCAAACAGAAACTTGTTGAATCTTCGGTTAAAGTTTGTACCGTGATTGGTTTTCCATTAGGCCAAAACACAAGAGAAACAAAAGTGTTTGAAACCAAAAAAGCAATTGGAGAAGGTGCCGATGAAATTGACATGGTGCTCAATATAAGTTTGTTAAAAGAAGCAAAATTCCACGAACTTTATTTAGAAATTGCTGATATCAAGTACGCCTGTCAAGGCCGAATTCTTAAAGTGATTTTAGAAACTTGCTTACTAACGAATGAAGAAATTATCAAAGCCTGTGAAATTGTCAAAGAAGCAAAAGCAGACTTTGTAAAGACATCAACAGGTTTTTCTACTGGTGGAGCCACCGTAGAGCACGTACGAATAATGAAAAAAACAGTCGGAGATAAACTTCAAGTCAAAGCCAGTGGTGGTATTCGCTCATTACAAGATATGCAAGCGATGATGGAAGCTGGAGCAACTAGAATCGGTACCAGCAGTGGAATCAAAATTCTTCAAGGACAAACGAGTCAAAACGCATATTAAATGATTGCGTAAGCGATGATGCATGCGTATAATATAGAAGATTTAGGGTAAGGAGGTGGAACATTATGGCAAAAACACCCGTTCGCGAAAATGAAGCATTGGACGAAGCTCTTCGTCGTTTTAAAAGACAAGTCAATAAATCTGGCGTCTTACAAGAAGCTAGAAAACGTGAGTTCTATCTCAAACCAGGACTCAAACGGAAATTGAAATCTAAAGAAGCTCTTCGGAAAAAATATTAAAGAATCAAAGGACCTAGTCAAGGTCCTTTTTTCTTTCCTATTGATAATCGTGAACCGATTTTACGCCATCCAACAAGTCAATGATCAAGATTGTGGACCAACAGCATTGAAATCATTGCTTGCCTATCTTTTTCACAACGAGAACTTTCTTTTTTTACAAGAAAATTGGATTCGGCCAACAACCTTTAAACATTTGCTTGAGTATGCAAGTCACTTTGGGGTAACACTAAAAGGTTATAAACTCCATCATCCAAGTTCAGTCAGAGGCCTAACCAAACCATTTTTAGCATTAATGAAAAATCCAAATTCTCATTATGTGTTGGTGATTCCTAGACAACATCATTGCTTTGAATTGATTGACCCAAGTGGAACACAAACGATCATCACTGATCAATACTTTGATCAAACCTTTACCGGATATATCTTGCTTGTCAAACATATCAAATCAGATACAAAAGCATCAATTCCAATGATTAGGTTATTTTTTCAAGGGTTTTTCATCATAAGCTTTATCGTTTTTTTTACCTTATTGGTGATTTGGTTTCATCCATCAACTATACCAAGATGGATCATTCCAAGTATCGGCGGAATTGTAGGAATAACTTGGAGCATTTATGTTTATACTCGGATGCGCTTTTTGGATTCATTGATGATTAAACACTACCTCCATTTAATTCAACACCGTGTCCAATTTGTTAGATTTCATCAATGGAAGCAAGGATGGTTACTATTTCCCTTACGTCAATTTTATCGCTGGATGGTAGTGACGTTAGTAATCTCGTATGTCAGTTATGCTTCCATCACCTTTCTTATTCCACTAACTGTTTTGCATGCCATGACCCAATTATGGTTACCTTTTGGTGAACGTGCTCACCAAGAACAACTTGCATCGTTGCAAAATAAAGAAGAATCGTTACGATACCCTCGCGTAACCTTGAATGACATGAACCTCATAGGAAGTCAAGTTTTTCAACTGCTTCATCTCCACCTTCAACGTTGGATTGTCTTTGGATTATCGATGCTATTTATTATTCTGATTTACGGTTATTTTTTCCCATATCAAGACTTTTTAAGTTGGATCACGATGATGACCTTAATGATGGTAACCCTTCAGCAGCATCAAGGATGGATTCGCCGTCCTTATGAAAAATCAGCTTGGAGGCAACAAGGATTTCTCTTCTTGAATAACAAAGATTATGATAAGATTAAGTCGTGAATATCGATTTAATTGCCCCATCGACTCTACGAACTTATGATTTAGAAACACTTTATTTACCATTGTTAAAAAAAACATTATTAGTGACAAACCATTCATTAGATGTCTTGGTTGATGTCACCATCACCAACAATCAAACTATTCGTAAATTTAATTCAATCTATCGAAAAAAAGATATGGCAACGGATGTTTTAAGCTTTTCTTTTTTAGAGAATGCAAAGAAAATCAAAGGTCAACCCATTCATTTAGGCCAAATCATCATTAGTTATCAAAAGGCTTATACCCAAGCAACTGCCTATGGTCATTCACGAGAAAGAGAATTTTCTTTTTTGTTTGTTCATGGTCTTTTGCATTTATTGGGCTATAATCATGAGACTGCCTTAGATGAAGAAAAGATGCTTGTCCTACAAGACAAGATCTTAGGAAAGCGAGTTAAAAAATGAAACCAGATCAACTAATTTCCCAAGCGATAGATGCTACGAAGAATTGCCACGTTCCTTATTCAAAGTTTAAAGTAGGGGCAGCGATATTAACTAAGGATGGGAAGTTTATCCAAGGTGCAAACATTGAAAATTCTTCATATGGTTTATCCATGTGTGCAGAAAGAACCGCTCTATATAACACCTATTTACAAGGTTATAGAAAGAATGACATTATTGCCATGGCCGTCATCGGTCCAACCCAAGGTCCCATTTCTCCTTGTGGAGCTTGCCGGCAAGTGATGATTGAATTAATGAATGAGAATACTCCGATTTATTTATCAAATTTAACTCGTATCATCAAAGAAACCTCACCCATGGGATTATTACCCTTTGCATTTAGTAGTAAGGATTTAACCAAATAATGAAATCCGGATTTGTCGCCATCATTGGTCGTCCTAATGTTGGGAAGTCAACCTTACTCAATGCGCTTGTAGGAAAAAAAATCTCAATTGTTTCAAACAAACCACAAACGACACGGTTAGCAATTCAAGGTGTCTATCATGATCGTGGTTTACAAATTGTGTTCGTCGATACCCCAGGCATTCATAAACCAAAAGCACGATTGGGTGAAATCATGAATGCTCAAGCGTATGCAGCGCTTCAAGACATTGATGCGGTTATTTTGCTTGTTGACGCTTCGAAAGCATTTGGCGCAGGAGATCAATTCCTTGTTCAACGTTTAACTGAAATTCCTCAATTAATGGTTGTTTTTAACAAAATTGATCAAACTAACGTCCAACTCATTGAGCAATTGAAGTCAACCTATTTAAGTCTTTTGCCTCAAGGAAAACAAATGGAAATTTCTGCATTAAAAGGAACTTTTGTTGAAGATCTTCTTCAAAACATTAAACCCCTATTAAAGACGGGTCCAGCTTTTTTCCCAAAAGATGTTTTAACGAATTTTCCTGAAAGTTTCCAATTGATTGAAGCCATTCGTGAGCAAATTTTGCATTTAACCTATGAAGAAATCCCTCACAGTGTCGCCATCATTATTGATGAATTAAAAACTGAAGGAATAAAGCGACAACTCTTTGCATCAATTATCGTTGAAAAAGATTCCCAAAAAGGGATTTTAATTGGCAAGGGTGGCAGCATGCTAAGAAAGATTCGCCAACGAGTTGTTCAACAAGTAGAAAAAAATATGGGGCTTACGTTGTCTTTAGAGTTGTTCGTGAAAGTTGAGCCCAATTGGCGTGACTCGCCTAATCGATTAAAGGAGTATGGCTTATTCTAAAAACCTTACCCGCTTTTATTCTCCGACAAACCCCCTATCGTAACGCCGATGGCATCCTTGAAGTGTTAACGCCTGAGGGTTTTTTTACCATCCAAGCAAGAGGAATGTTAAAAATGACCTCCCCTTTTCAAGCGGTTACGAGTCTAGGTGCTTGGGCGGAACTAACTTTATCCATTAGTAAACAGAAACATTATTTAGAAAAAGCATCATTAATCAAATTTGCTCC
>JBIIZK010000061.1:0-4588 GCA_044346305.1 Bacilli bacterium | reverse complement strand
GTTATCAATACTTATCAATATATTCGTGAACAATTAAAAACCCGGTGGTTATCTGAGGCAACCATCCGGGCTAGTGATTACAATTAACGAGTAATTTATTTTGTTTGTAGTTCAACTGGAAGCGATTGAGGTTTTTCGCCTGCTAGTTTGACGGCGAGTACTCCAGGAACTTCTTCCATCAAAATAACTTCTAAACCACCGGATAAGGTTGAGTCGATTAATCCGCAAGAAGAACAAGCACCTTCCATTCGTAAATAAACAATACCATCGATAAAGGAATCAAATTCAACATTGCCGCCATCACGAATAATAAATGGGCGGACTTTATCTAATGCTTCTTCAATTTGTTGTTCAATAGTCATAAACACATCATATCGATAAATGGATCATATGGCAATCAAGACGATTTTACCAATTAAAAACCATCGTCTTGAAACGATGGCATGGTGCCCGGGGACGGACTTGAACCGTCATGGTGTCGCCACCGCAGGATTTTAAGTCCTGTGCGTCTACCGATTTCGCCACCTGGGCAACGACATGGTCTCCCGCGAAGGAATCGAACCTTCGACCCCTTGATTAAAAGTCAAGTGCTCTAACCGTCTGAGCTAGCGGGAGTCTGTTGGCTGGGGTACCTGGGATCGAACCAGGGAATGATAGAGTCAAAGTCTATTGCCTTACCACTTGGCTATACCCCAAAGTAGAATGGTGGAGGCTGGTGGATTCGAACCACCGAACCCGAGGGAACTGATTTACAGTCAGCTGCGTTTGGCCGCTTCGCTAAGCCTCCATCGGTGGGATTGCACAGTAGCTAATGGTGGATGTTGAGGGGTTCGAACCCCCGACCTCCGCCGTGTAAAGGCGATGCTCTCCCAACTGAGCTAAACATCCTTTGGGCTTACGCGTGCTTACTTAATATACCAAACAGCGTTTTTCTAGTCAATCAAAAACCACTATAAAATGGGGTAGATTAATAACCTTTTTTGCCGAGCAAACGAAACATATTTCGCTTATAAATTTCTACACCTGGCTGATTAAAAGGGTTAATGCCGAGTAAGTAACCAGAATAGGCACATGTTTTCATAAAGAAGTAAAGTAAGTGTCCAAGATGTTTGGCATCCATTTGATCGATGGTAATTAAAATGACTGGAACTTGGCCTTCTTCAACGTGTGCTTGTAAGGTTCCTAAATAAGCTTTTTCATTAACGTAAGACAAAGGTCTTCCCGCTAAATAATTTAAACCATCCGCATCATTAACACTTAAAGGTACTGATAAATCAAGCGATGGTTTTTTCACATACAAAACGGTTTCAAATAAGATTGGTGATCCATCTTGAATAAATTGCCCAATACTATGTAAATCGGTTGTAAATGAAACTGATCCAGGAAGTAACGCCTTATTTTCTTTGCCTTCTGATTCTGAAAATAGTTGTTTTAACCATTCTGCTATCATTGCAAATTGTGGTTCATAAGTCACAAACATTTCCACTGATTTTTCTTGATAAAGTTGATGTCTAGCAATGGCATATTGTATGGCCAAATTAGATTCAATGAGATTATTTGAATAGCTTTGCATGGCTTCTTTTGCACCTTGCATTAATGCTTGAATATCGATACCTGCAGCAGCAATTGGTAATAAACCAACTGCAGTTAAGACCGAATAACGTCCACCAATATCATCAGGTAAGTTAAACGTGGTATAACCTTCTTGAGAAGAAAGAGATCTTAATGCGCCTTTTTCTTTGTCCGTGGTAGCAAAGATAGCTTTTTTTGCAGATGCTGAGCCAATTTTCTTTTCTAATAAAGATTTTAATAAACGAAAAGCAATTGAAGTTTCAGTGGTTGTACCTGATTTAGAAATGACATTAATAGCAAAGGATTTTTTTTCCAAGTAATCAAGAACTTGTTGGGTGTAGGTGGGAGAAAAGGTATGGCCCATGTAGATAATTTCTAATTGTTTATCTTTGTTAGGAAATAACCCTTGAATTGCTTCAATGACTGCTCTTGCCCCTAAATAAGATCCGCCTATTCCGCAGACAACAAGCACTTGAAAATTTTCTCGAATGCCTTTTGCAATGTCTTGAATAAGTTGGAATTCTTTTTTGTCATAATTCGCAGGTAATTGATCCCAACCTAAAAAATCACCACCAGGTCCTTTTTTAGTTGCAATCATATCAGTGATTCGGTTGATTCTATCCTGATAATCCGTCATGGATTCTTTCAGTTTAATGTGAGTTAAGTTTAATGAGAGCATAATTTACTCCTCCAATTTCTTTTTTTGCAAAGCAATCCAGTTTGGTAGCATTTGTTTCAGTGGGGTAAAGTCAATTTCATGGGGAGGAACCTTAAACCAAAAGGGATGAGTTTTATCTATTAATTCTTCACGTTTATATAAACGTTTGATTGATAGTTTAAGGTGTTGATTGGATGGATCAATCGCAAGAACTTTCACCCGAACGTATTCACCAACGATAAGGAAAGTCTCAATGTTTTTGACATAATCATCAGAAATTTCCGAAATGTGAATAAGTCCTTTTTGTCCATTAGGGAATCCTATGAATGCACCATAAGTTTGAATATCAATGACCTTGCCAACAATGATTTCTTCAAGTTGGTAACTGGTTGTGTTCATCGTTTGAGTAATGCTTTCAACAAACTAAGGTCATCTTCGTTCACGATTTTAAAGTTCATTCTACTTCCAGGAATGACGTGAACTTTTTTTTCAATCAGGGTTAGCAAACTGGCATCATCACTCGCAGTTTTAATTTTTAATAATCTTGCATGTTCGTGCGCCTCGAGAATGCTTTGAAATTGGAACGCTTGTGGGCTTTGAGTCAAATAGATATCTTTTTTGCTCACATAATTATGCAAGGTAGCTTCTTCATCAACCACAAATAGTGAATCATTGACATGCCTTCCAAGGGTAATGGCAGCGTAGTTTTTTAATCCATTAACCAATTGATCTATGAGGATAGAGGTTACTAAAGGCCTTGCAACGTCATGGATAAGAACATAATCAGGTTTACTATGTAATTGCGCATAAAGTAAGCCTTGATAACTTGATTCTTGTCTTGTTTTCCCGCCAACAATAACATGGATAATTTTTTTCTTTGCCCAGGGTTTAATGTCATCTTGGACTTCTGCCATTGCTTTTTCATTCACAACCAAAATCACTTGATCAATTTTTTTATGTTTAACAAATGTATCTAATGTAAATTGATAGAGTTTTTTCCCTTGAATGCGTAAAAATTGTTTAGGCGTGACCGTCCCTTTTAATCGTAATCCTTGACCTGCAGCTAATAGAATGGCGGTGATCATGTTAAATCTTTACTTCTTTTAATGCGAGTAACTCGGTAATTGCCATTTGTTGAATATTAAGTTGAATCACTTTTTCTAATAGTGAGTTTCTTGAATAATCCGCTTCGCATACAAAATTAACCCGTTCATCCTGAATAAGTAATTTGGCCTTATCTTCATGACCTTTTGAGTAAACTGCAATCGACTTTCCACCATGTTCTTTTGCCATCAACATGGCAGGAACATCGGTTAGTCCATCACCAACGTAAATTAAATTTCGATACTTGATTCTTTTTTCTTTTGTTCTTTCGTTGACCTTGTCGTCTTCAGATTGGTTTAAAATTCCTTTTGCGATTCGAAAAAAATATTGTGTTTTCATTGTGTAATTAATAGCGATTTTTGGCCAAATAGCTTCTTTTGTATCTTTGGAGAATAAAAATTCACAACCAAAAATTTTCATAAACTCTTTTGCAATTTTTGTGCCTTCGATGATTTCTTTGGTTCCGGAAGTAATAATATAATGTTCAACAACAACACCATGGGATTGACCAAATGCATTGATCCGACTAAACCAAGTTTCTAATCCAGAAAAAAAACGAACACTCTTCCCTAAAGAAAATAAGTATTCTTTTGTAAGTTTAACGCCTCTTTTTTTACTCTCTTCAATCATCATATACATATAAGAGAGGATTTTTTCCATCCCATTTTGAATTGAGTTTTGATTAGTTTTTTCCCAAAATTCTTCAGGTTTCATTCCTAAAGATGGAATAAAGCTAAAGTTTTGCAAATCTTCAATTGCTAGAGTTCGGTCAAAGTCATAAATGATACCAACAATTGGTTTTTTCATGTTTTTATTTTATCATAATTTACCAATAAATCATTATTTTTCCTCTCAATTAATAGATTTTTCTAGCAACTTTTTTCCTTAATTAATCTCGGGCTTATCATTGATTGGAGACGAGATTATGTTATAATTTTATTGTTATATGACAACTTTAGAAATCATTTTATTTATCACCATCATCGTTGGTAGTATCTATTTACTTCTTGGTTTGTTTTTTACATTTCAAATGAGAAGTTTTTTTATTCATTTGAATAAAAGAAAAGACGCTATTGATGTTTTAACTGCTCAAAAATATGATCTTTTAAGAATGATTGGAAAGTTGTTTGTCAGATATCAAATAGAAGTACCTCAAGAGTTTATACTTTCAAAACGTCCACGATTTGAAGACACTCTTCAAAACATAAAAGATACCGAAAGAACGATTGTGAAAAGTTTTCTAGTTCAAACCGC
>JBIIZK010000060.1:0-4689 GCA_044346305.1 Bacilli bacterium | reverse complement strand
CCCATCAAGGCCATACGGTTGTTGAGCTTCATGGTAATCAATCCCAAGCTCAAAGACAATTCGCGATGAAGAAATTTAAAGAAAAACATGTTCGTATTTTAGTTGCCACCGATTTAGCAAGTCGAGGGATTGATATACATCAGTTAACTCACGTGGTTAATTTCGATATGCCGGAAACTGCTGAAGCATTCTTACATCGGACTGGACGAACTGGACGAGCAGGATTTTCTGGTGACGTTATTAATTTTGTCTCCCGAGAAGAATCTAGTTTACTTCACATGATCAACCGTCACACAGGGATGTCGTTAAGCCCGTCGATTTTGAAAGATTTTGTCTTTGATTCTTCTCTCGTTGTCCACGGAAGTGGCGACGATGAAGGCGATCGCCCACGGTACCAATCTCGTGAACGTTCTGGTCAACGTTCGTATGGTTCATCGCGTTCCAGTGGACGTGGATATGGATCAAGTCAAACCCCACGGTCATACGGAAATCCGGTTAATCTTGAAACTAGTACACCAAAACCTTATGAAGGTGATCGAGGTCCACGTCGTTACGATAGTCGTTCGTCTTCGTCCGGACCTCGCTCTAGTAGCTATCAAGGTCGCACACCACGTGAACCAGGACAATCTTCTGGTTACCAAGGTCGCAATCCCCGTCCAGAAGGACAATCCTCTGGTTACCAAGGTCGCAACCCTCGTCCAGAAGGACAATCCTCCGGTTACCAAGGTCGTAACCCTCGACCTGAAGGACAATCTTCTGGGTACCAAGGTCGTAATCCTCGTGAAGAAAATAAATCTTCAAATTATGAAGGTAAAAGACCTAGCTATCAAAGCCGTAACAATACCTTTAAAAAACGTAATCCTTAATTTTATTTCTTAGAAAACATTTCTGCGACTTGAATTCTATTCAGGGCACGAGTGAGTGCTGCCTTTGCTCTTGCATCATCAATTTTTTCGTTCTTTTCACTTAATCGATCTTCTGCACGTTTCAAAGCTTCTTTAGCTCTGGTTACATCAATTTCCTCAGCTTGCTCGATGGCGTCCACCAAGAGGATGGTTTGGTTCTTTTGAACCGATAAAACTCCGCCACTGACTGCATAATAAATTGTTTTTTTATTGGTTTGAATATGCATAGGTCCAGTCTTCATGATGGTAAGAAGTGGAGTATGGTTAGCTAAAATCCCTAATTGACCTGCTGTTGTGACCACACTTAAAAGCTCGACAGCATCATCGAACACTTTTCGTCTTGGGGTGATGATTAATAAGGGAAACGTCATGTTACTTTAATGTTTCTGCTTTCTTGACGGCGTCTTCAAAGGTACCGACATACAAGAATGCACCTTCAGGAAGTTTATCGCCTTTGCCATCGAGAATGGTTTGGACACTACGGACAGTATCTTTAATTTTGACAAATTTACCAGGGATATTATTAAATGGTTCTGCCACAAATAAAGGTTGTGATAAGTAATTACGGATTCGTCGTGCTCTAGCAACAATTAATTTATCTTCTTCAGACAATTCATCAACCCCAAGAATGGCGATGATATCTTGTAAATCTTTATAACGTTGTAAAACTTTTTGCGCGCCAACAGCAGCTTGGTAATGTTCTTTACCAACGATGTTTGGATCTAAGGCTAACGAGGTTGACCCTAATGGATCAATCGCGGGATAAATTCCTAAGGCTGCCGTTTGTGTATCAAGAACCGTCTTTGCATCCAAGTGGGCAAAGGTTGCCGCTGGAGCAGGATCGGTTAAGTCATTGGCAGGAACATAGACAGCTTGAACCGAGGTGATGGATCCGTCTTTCGTTGAGGTAATCCGTTCTTGTAATTGACCCATTTCCGTGGCTAAGGTTGGCTGATATCCAACCGCAGAAGGCATACGGCCTAACAACGCGGACACTTCACTACCAGCTTGAGAAAAACGGAAAATGTTGTCAATGAATAACAACACGTCTTGTTTTTTAACATCACGGAAATATTCAGCGAGGGTTAATCCAGTTAAAGCAACCCGCATCCGAGCACCTGGTGGTTCATTCATTTGACCAAAGACAAGCGCCGTTTGTGGTAAAACATTTGAGTCTTTCATTTCTCGATATAAATCATTACCTTCGCGCGATCGTTCCCCGACACCAGCAAAGACAGACAACCCTTTTTGTTCAAAGGCAATATTATGAATTAGTTCTTGAATTAGAACGGTTTTACCGACCCCCGCTGATCCAAATAAACCGATTTTTCCACCCTTTAAATAAGGGCAGATTAAATCGATGACTTTGATCCCAGTTTCTAAAATATCACGGCTTGTTTTTTGATCGGCAAAGGTTGGTGGATTACGATGAATTGGCATTGTCGGTGAACCAGTAAAATCATCACCCAAACCATCAATTGGGCGACCTAATACATCAAACATTCTTCCTAAGGTTTTTTCCCCAACTGGAATCGTAATCGGTGCACCGGTATTGATGACTGTCATTCCGCGAACAAGACCCTCTGTGGGTCCCATGGCAACTGCACGGACAATATCATCCCCGACGTGTTGGGCAACTTCAACCACAAGGGAAGACTTTCCTTCAAGAGGAATTTCTAATGCGGTTAATAGCACTGGCAGAGCTTGATTGGGAAAACGAATATCCACAATCGGACCAATGACCTGAACAATTTTTCCCGAAGGACCTAAGACCTTCTTTTCGTTGAGTTTTTTCGCCATAACTTTACCTCCTAGGTAGAAGAACCGCCGATAATTTCGGCAATTTCTTGTGTAATATTCGCCTGACGTTGCTTATTGAATTCTAGTTGAAGTTGATCAACCAACTCATCGGCATTATCAGAAGCTTTTTCCATCGCGTTTCGTCGAGACGATTGTTCAGAAACCTGGCTTTCAATTAAACTTGCATATAATGAATTTTTTAAATAAAAGGGAACGAGTTTTTCAAAAACCGAAAGCGGATCAGGTTCAATTAAAGGCGGTTGTTTTGTTACTTTTGCATCGTTTGTAAACGTGGTTAAAGATAATGGTAATAACGTCATGCTTGTCGGTTGAAAAATTAGACTATTGATAAATTTTGTGTAAATGATTTGAACTTGACCAATGCTACGATTTTTAAATTGTTTAACCAATGCATCAATGAGGGGAGTTAAGGTGGCTTCATTTAATGAACCTGCTTGACTAAAATCATTTAAATAGTTTAAGGTTGTGTTTTTTAGAAACTTCGTTGCTTTTTCACCAACTGTAAACGTTAAATCAGAAGGTTTAACTTTTTGGGAGAAAAAACTAAGGATATTGTAATTATAAGAACCACATAAACAAAGATTAGAAGTAACTAAAATATATAGAACGGGTAACCCTTGATCTTCTTTAAAGAAAATTGAGTCTTTGAGTTTTTCATGGTGAAGATTGTAATGGACAATATCGATTAGCTTTTCAGCATAAAGACGCGACTCAAGCATGGATTGTTTCCACGTTTTCAATTTTGTGGTTGCAATCATTTGCATCGCTTTGGTAACTTTTTTAGTTGCCTTGATTGAGCCGATGCGTCTTCTTAAAACAGGTAAACCTTTGGCCATGATAATCCTTACATTCGCTTTTCAAAAAAACTTGCGGTAATTTTCTTTAATAATTCCAAAGTCTTATCCTGGAATTTTTTCTTAACTTTAATGTCTTCAATGATAGAGGGGTGTTTGCTTTCAATAAAAGATACATAACTATTGAGCAGAGCTTTTAACTCATCAACAGGAGCCGTTTCTAAATATCGATTTTGAACTGCATATAAGAAGAGAATTTGTTTTTCAACTGGAAGAGGGGAGTATTGATTTTGTTTAAGCACATTCATTAACACTGCTCCATGAACAAGAACTTTCTTGGTGGATGCATCGATATCGCTTCCAAACTGGGCAAAGGATTGTAATTCTCTATAGTTCGCCAACTCAATTTTTAAAGATCGAACCACTTGTTTCATCGCACCAATTTGAGCTGCACCACCGACGCGAGAAACCGATTGTCCAGAATCAATTGCTGGTCGTTGCCCTCCATTAAACAAGTCGGTTTGTAAAAAGATTTGGCCATCGGTAATGGAAATAACATTGGTAGGAATATATGCAGAGTTATCTCCAGCTTGGGTTTCAATAATCGGTAGCGCGGTTAATGATCCTCCACCATGAGCTTTATCAAGTTTGCAAGCACGTTCCAATAAACGGGAGTGTAAATAGAAGATATCCCCAGGGTATGCTTCTCGGCCTGGTGGTCTTCTTAATAACAGCGATAGGGTTCGGTAGGCAACCGCATGTTTACTTAAATCATCATAAACAATCAAGACATCTTTGCCATTGTCTAACCATTCTTCACCAATGGCAGTTCCTGCATAAGGCGCTAACCATTGTAAGGTTGCAATTTCAGAAGCAGAAGCAGCAACAACTGTTGTATAAGACATTGCCCCTTCACTTCGTAATCGTTCAACGATGTTGGCAACGGTTGAATTCTTTTGGCCAACGGCAACGTAGATGCATAAAACGTTTTGGTCTTTTTGATTAATAATTGCATCAATGGCAATGGCAGTTTTACCAGTTTGACGATCGCCAATAATTAATTCTCGTTGGCCTCTACCGATAGGAATCATCGCATCAATGGCAACAATCCCAGTTTGTAAAGGAGTATTCACTGGTTCCCGTGACATAACCCCAGGGGCAATGCGTTC
>JBIIZK010000059.1:0-4770 GCA_044346305.1 Bacilli bacterium | reverse complement strand
GCCAAGAAAAAACCAGTTAGAAAAGTTATTTTATGGCTTGATCAACGCATGGCAACATTTGAACCATTCTCCTTGTTTCACGTGATTGCTTACCGCGTGCTCGGTTTATATGAGACCGCCAAACTCAATTCCAAACGAACAATGGCAAGATGGGTCCGACAAAACGAACCAGAAACTTGGAAAAAAGTTAAATATTATGTTGCCCTATCCACTTACTTTAATTATTTGTTAACCGGTGATTTAACCGATAGCGCCGCCAACATGATTGGTCACTATCCATTAGATTTCATCACCAGCAAATGGTATAAACCATCCCACATCAAAGCCGCAATTTTCAACATTCCTATTTCGATGTTAGTCCCACTTAAAAAACCAGGCGAATTGCTTGGAAGAATTACGAAAGAAGCATCATCCTATTTAGGTTTACCCGAAGGATTACCCATCTATGCGGCAGGACCAGATAAAGCCGCAGAAACATTAGGGACAGGTTGTTTAACCAACGATGTCGCCAATTTATCTTATGGCACTTCTGTATCGATGACGATTCCAAGCAAGGTGTACATTGAACCCGAACCTTTTCTTCCTGGTTATCCTTCTTCTCTTCCAAACCTATATAACATTGAAGTTCATATCAACCGAGGTTATTGGATGATTTCTTGGTTTAGGGATAATTTTGCCCATAAAGAAACCGCAGAAGCGATGATTGACAAAATGGCGGTTGAAGAAAAATTAAATGAACAAATGCTAAAAATCTCCCCAGGTTCAGAAGGGCTAGTTCTGTCTCCTTATTGGGGTCCAGGGTTACGTCGACCGGAAGCTAAAGGTGCCATCATTGGATGGAGTGATGTGCATACCAAAGTCCATCTTTATCGAGCGATTGTAGAAGGTGTAGCTTTCGGCATTCAAGAAGGTTTTCTTGGAATGCAAAAACGTATGAAACATCGGGTTAAAGAAATACGAGTGTCCGGTGGGGGTTCAAAATCCGACGCCATTTGTCAGATTACCGCGGATATTTTTAATCTCCCTGTCTCTCGTGTTCAAACCAATGAAACCTCATCCTTAGGAACTGCGATTGCCGCCTTCCTTGCTAGCAAAGACTTCCAAACGCCAGAGGAAGCTGTTTCTTCTATGGTTCGCGTCACCAAAACCTTCACCCCCAACCAAGAAGCAGTCAAACGTTACACGTATTTATATAAAAAAGTTTATTCAAAAATTTATCCAAAACTAATTCATCTTTATCGAGATTTGATAAAATTCAATCAATGAAAACAATCGTTTTGGTCTTCGCGATGAAGGAAGAAATGCAAGCCATGGTAGATCTTTTATCCACACCTTTAGAAACAAAGGACGGCTATTTTCAAACCAAACTCAATCCCAACATCACCCTTCAGCTGATCACGACCGGAATTACCATGTTGCAATGTTATCGACTATTACCGTTGCTCAACCCAAAACCAACCGAAGTGATTCAAGTTGGATCGTGCGCCGGGTTAAAACAACAAGCCATCGGTGACGTGATTCATGCCAAAACATTCTATAACGCTGATTTGGATTTAACTGCATTTGGCAGATCACCAGGGCGTTTGTTTGTTGAAAAGAAACTAAAGGTTATGCCTCATGTCTTGGTTTCTGGTTCTTCGTTTTTAGCTTCCACAGAGAAAGCCAATCACGTTAAAAATACCTTTCAAGCCGATGGTTTTGACATGGAAAGTTTTGGATTTTATACCATGTGCGCATCGTTAGATATTCCTTTTTCATCGATTCGGGGCATCTCTGATAATGGCCAAACCCACGCCAATCAATCGTTTGAAAAGAATCTTGCCATTGCTTCCAAACAAGCAGCGCTAGCGACACTGATCTATCTTCAAACCAGGCAATGAAAACTTTTTATTCTCAAACCCATTCTTTAGTCAACCTCGCCAACACTCTGCTTGCCCACTATCACGTGCCAACCCACCATCAACCCATTGCCTCCTTAGTAAAAAGATTAAAAAATAAAAACAAAATTGTTTTTCTTCTTTTTGATGGGATGGGTCAAACGATTTTAAGACAACATTTACCACCCTGGTCGTGGTTACGTAGACAAACCAAACTCACCATCACCTCAACATTTCCAAGCACCACTGCGGCCGCGACCAATGCCTTTTTATCAGGTCGATATCCTAATGAAATTGGTTGGCTAGGTTGGTCAAGTTATTTTCCTGAACATGATCAGTTTTTAGAATTGTTTACTGGAAGAGATTATTTAAAGCAACAACCTGCATTCAAACCAGAAGATGTTCAAGCAACCATTCAATACAAATCGATCTTTGATCAAATTCAGCATGCTCAACCCAACCTTAACATTCATCAAATTTGGCCTGACATCAAACCCGGTGGCGCAAAAGATTTTCCTTCATGGATTCATCAACTCAACACCGCTTGTGATCAACCAGGACCATCATTCACGTATGGATATTGGTTAGATCCTGATAAATCGATTCATAAATTAGGGGTGGCTGACCCTTCGATCCGTACGATTATTTCCTTGATACAATCTCAATTAAAAACCCTCACCACCCAACACAAAGACACCACCTTTGTCATCTTTGCCGATCACGGCTTGGTTGATGTTACCTTCCTTAATATCCAAACTTATCCCGCATTGTCTGAGATGCTCATTCGGAGTTTTGGTTTAGAACCAAGAGCAGCAACCTTTTACGTCAAGCCAGCATTCCTAGGAAGTTTTAAAGAAACCTTTCTTCGTTACTATGGAAAATATTTTATTTTAATGAGTAAACAAGAAGCTAGCACCCAACAACTCTATGGACGAGGGTTGAATCATCCTCGTTTCAACGATTTTGTTGGTGACTTTATCGCGATTGCCAAAGGCCGTTATGCCTTCACTCCCGGACTGATCACCGACGCGATGCCTTCCACGATGAAAGCACATCATGCGGGAATGACAAAAAAAGAAATGCTTATCGATGTGATGGTCGTGAATGGTTAAAACTTTTCTTCGTTGGTTTCAGTG
The DNA here is from genome assembly GCA_044346305.1 of Bacilli bacterium. Classification (GTDB taxonomy): domain Bacteria; phylum Bacillota_I; class Bacilli_A; order RFN20; family CAG-826; genus UBA970. The sequence continues at coordinate 1,757 of JBIIZK010000059.1, read as the reverse complement.
ATTGTATTGTTGCCAGTAAATTGAGCATTATAAAGTTCCGCGTAGAAACCCTTTTGTTTGAGTAAAGATGCATGGCTACCAGTTTCCACAATCGCACCATTCTTCATCACGAGAATTAATTTTGCACTCTTAATCGTGGACAAACGATGAGCGATGACAAATGAGGTTCGCCCTTTCATCAATGAGGTCATGGCCGTTTGAATCGATGCTTCTGTTCGGGTGTCGACGCTGCTCGTTGCTTCATCCAAGATAAGCATTTTAGGTTGGATTAAAATCGCACGAGCAATCGTGATTAATTGACGTTGTCCTTGAGAAATATTCGTGCCATCTTCGTTTAACATGAAATCATAACCACCTGATAAGGTTGAGATAAAGAAATGGGCCAATGCCGCTTTGGCAGCAGCTTCTACTTCTTCATCCGTGGCATTGATTCTTCCATACCGGATGTTGTCTTTGATTGATCCTTTAAATAACCATGTATCTTGTAAGACCATGCCAAACGAAGTTCTTAAGGCAGCAAAACTATAATCTTTTAATGATTTTCCGTCTAAAAGAATCTCACCTTGTTGAATTTCATAAAACCGCATCATTAAATTAACCAATGTGGTTTTCCCCGCGCCAGTTGGACCAACGATGGCAATCGTATCGCCTTGATTGACTTGTAAATTTAAACCAGTGAATAAGGGTTGATCAGCCTTATACGCAAAGGAGACATTCTTGAATTCAATTTTTCCTTTGATTGATTTGTTGTCTTGAATAGCGTCCAGTTGATTGGCAGGCAATTCAGGTTCATCCATGATTTTATAAATGCGTTCTGCGGCCGCGATGGACGATTGGATGATGTTAGAGATTTGTCCAAGCATTTGGAATGGCCGTTGGAATAATGACACAAGAATAAAGAAAGCAACCATGTTACCAATGTTATCAAGCAATCCACCAACAATGGCAATCCCGACGAAGCCGAGGTTATTAATAAAGTTAATCGCTGGAAAAATAATCCCAGAAAAGAATTGTGACATCCGATCAACTTCTGCTAAATCATCATTCAAGGTTTTAAACGTCTTTACTGTTTCTTCTTCTTTATTGAACAATTTGACAATCTTATAACCACTATAATTTTCTTCAATTAACCCATTCAATTTTCCTAGTTTTGCATAGTAACTCTTGAATCGCTTTTGTGAATTCTTCGCAATAAAGATCGTGATGAATAGCGAAAAAGGGAGAATCGCCAAAGCGACCAAGGTTAATTCCCAACTGGTGATAAACATCATGACTAAGGTTCCGATAAACAAGAACAACGAACTTAACACAGACCCTAAAATACCTTGAAGGGAACGAGACACGCTATCGACGTCGTTGGTGCCCTTAGATAAAATCTCTCCATACGTTTGCCGATCAAAGAAAGCCAATGGCAATCGATCCATTTTTGCTTGGAATGCCTGACGAATTTTATAAGAATATTGATTGCTGATTGGAATGAGTAAGAAATCAGACAACCACGTAAACAAATGCGAGAAAAAATAAAAACCCACAATGATGCCAAACCGCATCAAGATATTAGGCCAATTTAGAGATAAAACGCCACCAACCTGGTCAAAAAAACCTTCAGGGTTGGCGATGATGTCATTGAGAATATTTCGAATATAAAACGGAGACAACAACGTGAAGACAACTGAGATGGTAATGATAACGGCCACAAAAATTAGCGAAGCTAAATAAGGTTTAAAATCGGCAACTAAACGACGAAGTGTGCCTTT
>JBIIZK010000058.1:0-4791 GCA_044346305.1 Bacilli bacterium | reverse complement strand
CGTTCCATATTTTTCATGAGATTGAATGACGCGATCATCGACATAATTGATATGACCGCCATTTTCTTCTACCAACGTTAACCCAAACATCAACCGTTTAGAAAACTTAATTAAGGCATCGACTTCTGATTCAGGTAATGGATAACGGTGAATGACTTTGCCATCAATGATTGCATTCGCCCCATTCATCGTGATTAATCCATCCGGTTTGATCACGTCTAAAACACCTAATTTCGTGATCAAGTAACGATTACGACTTGAGGCTAGAAAGACTTTAATCCCTTTGGCTTGTAATGCTTCAATCGCCTTGATTGCAGACAATGGAATAATTTTACTTTGATGGGAAAATAACGTTCCATCAATATCCGTCACGACAATTTTAATATTATGTTGTTTTGGTTTCATAAATTACTTTCATAGTAAGGTATCTAACCCTATTAGTCAAAAGCCCATTGGTTTCGTGTAGAATTATTGATGATGAACGGATTATTAATTTATCGGCAAGCCGCTGACCATACCAAACAAAAAACACAACTAGAGACCATGATTGGTGCATTTCAGCAATGGAATTTAACCCTGATTGCCATCACCACCCAGGATGCCAGCCGACTATTAGAAACCTCCAGCCAAGGATTTTTCAAGTTCGCTGTTTTACTTGACGATGACAGTCAACTTGCCCGACATCTACAAATCGAACACCGCATCAAAGTCTTTAACGATGAATCTTCGATAAGTTTATCGATTGATCGAGCCTTGTTATCCATTAGTTTAAGAAACGCGATGATTCCTAGTCCGATTACCATCGCTTTGCCATATCTTGTTAACGTGAATGTCATGGGAAGAATTCAAGATGTCAACGCGATGATGCAAGATATTATGTATCCCGTCTTGATTAAAAACCGCTATCCCCATGTTCAGGAAAAAATGTATTTTGTTCGAGATGAGAAAGAATTAATCAGAACCTTAAGTCCAATTGGCATGCAACCATTGATTATTCAAGCTTATGTTCCCTTAGAAAACCGACAAATTTTCAAAGTGTTAACCATTGGCGACAAAGTTCAAGCTGGAATCGAAGCGATCACTGTCAATCAACAAACTTTCTTCAAACAAGCAAAACTACCTTCTTCAGTAAGTAAGTTAGCTTTAAAAACAGCGAAAACCATTGGTGCAACCTATGCTCTTATTTCAGTGTTTTACTTAAATAAAAAAAATCCTTATGTGTATTCAGTTAAAACTAACCCCAATATAGTAGAATTACAACTAGTGACAGGCATTTATTTATCTTGGTATCTAGCTCGTCATATTTATCACCAAGTGAAGAAGTTAAAATAAAAAAGGACATCATGAACATCACGATCATTGGCGTCGGTTATGTTGGATTAACAAACGCACTTTATTTATCCACCCATCATCATGTCTTTGGATATGATGTTGATTTCAATCGCATCAATGAACTCCAACAAGGCGAGGAATATTTTCACGAAGAAGGGTTTGCTCGTCTGTTAAAGAAAAACAAATCTAAATTATCCTTTGTTCATGACCCTTCCGTGGCCCTTCAACAATCTGAGGTTGCAATATTAACGGTATCAACACCAGAAGGATTACACGGGGCGGTAGACTTAACCTCGATTCATGATGGGTTTGCCACCATCTTAAAAGATGGAAAAAAAGGAATCTTAGTCATCATCCGCTCGACAGTCCCACCTGGCACCCAAGCAATGTTGATCTTAGAAGCCAAAAAGCACAAACGTGAAGATATCCACATCGTGTCTATTCCAGAATTTCTTTCCTTGGGGCAAGCTTTAAAAGATACGATTCACCCAAGTCGCATGGTGGTTGGGTTGGATAACCCAACACTTCAAGGCACAATCAAAAAGATCTTTAATTATCCAGCAAGCGTGATGTTCTTATTCACAACCCCACAATCAGCGGAACTCATTAAATATGCTTCCAATGCTTTTTTAGCGACCAAGGTTTCCTTCATTAACGAAATGTCTCAAATTGCCGAAGTCACAAACGCGAACATCGATGATGTTGTCAAAGGGATTGGACTTGATCCGCGCATTGGACATAGTTTTCTTCAACCAGGAGTCGGGTTTGGCGGCAGTTGCTTTCCCAAAGATTTAAAAGCACTGCAACAAGTCGCAGCAAGCCACGACGTTGAAGACCACATACTTGAAGCGACGATGAAGATGAATCAACAACAAATCACGCGTTTTATGAATCGAGTGTTTGATCGGTTTCAAGGAAACATCAAACAAAAAAAGATTGCAGTTCTTGGCTTAAGTTACAAAGGATCGACGAATGATGTCCGCAATTCCACCGCATTTAAAGTGATTGATTTATTAACCGATCAAGGCGCGATCATCTTTGCTTATGACCGCCAATCCACCTTTGAATTCTTTCAACAACGTGGTGAAAAGCCTTGTTTGGCCTACGCGGTTGAATTGGAAGATGCCCTTCAAGATGCGGACGTCGCCATCGTGTTGAATGACGCCCCAGAAATCAAATCACTTCAAGCCAAAGATTTTGTCAAACTTATGAAAACACCGATTGTCTTTGATGGGCGAAACATATTTCAACCTTCAAGCATGAAAGGCGTGGAATACCATTCAATCGGTCGACCAAGTACTAAACAGTAAATCTTATTTTTTAACAGGTTGGGTGACAACCATATCAGCTGGTCGTAAATACCGAGATGATAACCACATTAAACGTAAACCCACAAACAAGACAAAGGCTGTCCCTGCAAATTCTGGGAATAATGCCCCAGCGACAAGGGTCAGGATGGCTGGAGACAATAACGACCAAGCACCAATTTTCATGGTTGAGGAAAATCTAAAGTGTTTATTTGGGTTATTCTTTCCTCTGGTCATGATAAAGATCACCACCGACATCAACAACGCCATGATGGAATTAACCACAAACGTTAAACCAGTTTGCACGAATAACAATTGCGTTTTAGTAAATGAAAAACTTTGATCAAAGAAATTTAACCAATTATTAAACACGACTCGGGTATATAAGGTTAGATCACTTTGAGTAATCGGATTTCCATCAACATCGGTGACCACAAAGTTTCCAAGGTTGGTACCAATAGGAACTTCGTTATACGTTCCAGAAAAGGCCGTCACGTAACTTTCACCACTCGCGGTGTTAGCGGTTAAAGCCGCTGGGTTATAAACATACATGTAGACTGCTTCTTTACCTAATAATAAAAAGGAGGCAATGGTATCATCCCCTGTAGGAAGGGCCAGCAAGGCATTCGCCAATGCACCCGTGGTTTCGTCACTATTTTCACCTTGATAAAACACCCGTAATCTAACTTGGTTGTTAACTGAGTATTGAAAATAAGGAAAAGTAGGATGGCCTGGTAAGGTTGCGGTGAACACAGAACCCCATGCATCCCCTTGATTATTCAATTCATCAAACGTGGTATCGCCTTCAGTCCGTGAGGTAACCACCAAGCGAACATCTTCTTCTTTTAATGTTTCTGAAAATAACACCAATGCATTTTCAATGGAGTAGGTGTTACCAGACAAGAAATTAGATCCTTCTTGGTTATTGATTTGAGTAAAGGTTGGATAGGTTGCGAATAGAATAGAAACAAAAAAAAGAATAAGGGCAACATACCAAGGTTGGTTTTTTGCTTCCATGACCGGACCATTACTGAACAGCGATTGAAAGATGAGTTTTAATGTTTTCATGTGATGCCTCTTTGCGTATTCATTATATATTTAACTTAAATTAAAAAACATAGCAAATGTAAATAAGATAAGGTCAATAGATTGTATTTTCACTCAAAAAAACATAAGATTATCTTGCTCTTCATGAGCAACAACCTGGGGATGTCATGGTTTCGACAGGGTTGTCATCGTGCATTAGATGCAGCCGAGTGGTGACGTTATCACTAAAAAATAGTAACTGGCAACAGTTTACAATTCGCAGCTGCTTAACTTTTAAGCACCGATATACTGTGACCCGCTCAGGCGGGACTGCGCGCTACCGTTGGTTTCGCCTCTCACGCAACGGACCAGTGTCATACCAAGAGGCTAAGCGACTACACTGATTCACGTAGCTGACGAAAATTAATGAATCTCGCCTTTGGCTAGTTCGTCGATATCTACGACAAAGGTTAAATCAATATCGTCTAAGCTGTAGACGCTAATGTGGGATCTTCTCTGGACCGGAGTTCGACTCTCCGCATCTCCACCAGCAATCTCCTATTCCGGTAGACTATAAACCTCTCACCTTCGCACCGGCGAATAAAGACGTGAGAGGTTTTTGTTTTCTCTTGTTCTTACAACACAATTTGGAATCTCCACCTCTACATGCACCCTAAGGTAGCTTATTCCTAGAACAGAAGGAATACAGTGAATAAAGGGAATGAAGATCTAAATCTTAAAAAATGATGACTTTGAAATTTCATAGGTTTTCTTTAGAAAGCAATCATTTAATCAACCATGGAAATTTAATGAGTTTTTTTGAATGAATTCATTCAGTAACAGAAGCTGAAAACCAACCTTTAAAATACTTAATTAAGTTTTTATTAAGATGAAAAAATCCATTACTATTTAAGTTATATTTATTTTACTTAAGTTTATGAAAATCAAATTATTATTTCCGCTTCTCGCTATCCTTACGGTAAGTTGTGGAACAGAAGCACCCTCTTTTGCAAACTCAACAAACCCTATTTCATACTCTCAACCGCAATCCAATTCAACATCCCAAAATATAACCATACCATCGAGTAGTAGCTCCAGTAGTTCCTCAAACTCGTCATCCTCAAGT
>JBIIZK010000087.1:0-3109 GCA_044346305.1 Bacilli bacterium | reverse complement strand
GAAAACGGTTAGCCAATTGGAAGTTTTGAATGAACGAATTTCGATGGTAGGGTATAGAGAACTCATGGAAGATCTTAGAAACCAACCCTTATTTAAAAATAAATTTGTTTTACCATTTGGCCGTAACATCTTGGGCGAAGTGATTGCCTTAACCCCGAAAGAAATCATCCATATGCTCGTAGCAGGTGCTAGTGGTAGTGGTAAAACAGTTTTTGTTCATTCGATTTTGACGTCGATTCTTATGTCGACGACACCAAAACAAGCAAGGATATTACTCATTGATCCTAAAAAATTTGAATTATCAAAATATAAGAATCTCCCACATTTACTCTGTCCAATCATTTCTGATTTCCACGAAGCAAAGATTAGTTTAGAACGACTTATCGATGAAATGGAATCACGTTATGAAAAGTTTTTAGAAAGTGAAACCATTTCCTTAGAAACCTATAATCAGTACGCTGAAGAAAATGATTTGGAATCTCTTCCTTTAATTTTTGCAGTAATCGATGAATATAATGATCTCATTAACGTTAACCCTCAAGTCAGCGACATTGTTCAGCGTTTAGCTCAAAAATCAAGGGCAGCAGGGATTCATTTGTTGATTGCTACCCAACGACCAACAACTAACATTCTTACAGGCAGTATTAAAAACAACTTAGCTACAATTGTTGCATTACGTGTAAGCAAACAAGTTGATTCGATCACCATGTTAGGCCATGCTGGTGCTGAAATACTTGGTGGTAATGGTGATATGTATTTGGTCAATCCTTTATTTGCTAGGTACGGAGAAATTCGCGTTCAGGCTCCTTATATTTCTGATAGTGAAATTCAACGCATCTGTGCTTTTGTTCGTAACCAAGCGTTACCAGATTATGATGAAAAATTTCTCAACCTCATCGATAAATCTTCACAATTTGCTGATGCCAGTGGAGCCCCGTCTAACATGAATGAAGGGTTTGTTGATTCTTTATATAGTGAAATAAAGTCTGCTGCAAGTTTAAGGAATTATGTCAGTATGTCTTGGATATCTAGAACCTATAGCACGGGTTATCCTCGTGCCCTAAAAATATTTAAACAACTTCAACAAGAAGGGATCATCGATTCTTCCTTAGATAACCCTAATAATAATCGAGGAAGAAAAGTCTTGGTCAACCCAAACTTTAAAGAAGAAGATGATGAAGAAAAAAAATAGGCCCACGATTGGCGTCGATATTGCCCGGATTGCTCGCTTCAAGGATCAACAAGCGTTAGCAAAAAAAATTTTATCTACAAAAGAAATGGCAATCTTTTTAACTCATCCTCAACCCACGACCTATTTAGCAGGCCGATTTGCTGGGAAAGAAGCTTTTATTAAAGCATATCGTCAACATCCTTTACCTGAATTATCAACCATTGAAATCCTTCATCGCGAAGATGGTTCACCCTACATCCAATTTCAAAACAGTACCTACGAGGTTTCCATATCTCATGATGGCGAATATGTCATAGCTATGGTTATAATAGAGGGGTTATGAATCTTTTAAGCCATGCGGCTTTCATCCAATCAAATCTACTTACCTTATCGGTAACCCACCCTTTAAATACTTCTCAAATTCATTCGATTAAGCTCAACATCGATGATCGATTACTTGAAAGCTTAACTTATCAACATGATAAAAAAATTGAAGGTGTTTTTCTCTACACCTTTCATAGCAAGCATCCCCTTGAGTTAGGCCACGCTTATTTTCTTGTGATTGAAGGGATTGGTTCTCTTCCAATTGATGTCGGCGCAGCATTAACATTTGAAACTTTTCAAAAAGAGTATACCTATGAAGGGGATGATTTAGGATATCGTTATCTTCCAAAGGCAACCACCTTTAAAGTGTGGGCACCATTAGCAAGTGATGTGACTTTAATCTTGTTTGATGATAAGCATCAACCAACTGCTAAATTTTCCATGCTTCGTCAACCAAAAGGGGTTTACGAAATCACTGTTCCTGGAAATTTGCATACAAAAAAATATCGTTACGGAATCACTAATTCAGGAATTTACCATGAGGTTATTGACTTATACGGTCCAAGTTTAAGTCGTAATAGTGAATACAGTGTTGTTCTTGATTTTTCGTTGTTCACAATGCCTATGCATGATAAATCATTACCGACATTTTCAGATTATCGTGATGCGATTATCTATGAAGCTCATGTCAGGGACCTTACTCGAGACCCATTAATCAAAGCCGCTTATCCTGGTACGTTTTTAGCAGCAGCAACCCCAGGATTAAAAACAGAAAAAGGTCAACCTGCCGGATTTGATTACATCACAAGTTTAGGGATTACTCATTTGCAATTATTACCTGTCACTGATTACCGTAGCGTCAATGAGTTTGCAATTAATGAATCTTACAATTGGGGTTATGATCCTTATCACTATTTTTCACTTGAAGGTAGTTTCGCTTCTCATCCTGATGATCCTACCTCACGCATTAAAGATTTTATGATCTTAGTCAGCCGTTATCATCAACGAGGCATAAGAATCAACATTGATGTTGTCTATAATCATGTTTACGATTATCAACATAGTCCCTTTGAAAAGGTAGTTCCCGGATATTATTTCCGAAAACTCCCTAACGGACAAATGAGCAATGGGTCTTATTGTGGAAATGATTTGGCTAGCGAAAAATCAATGGTTCGCCATCTGATTGTTCAAGCGGCAACGTTTGTAGTTCGAACTTATCACTTGGACGGTTTTCGTTTTGATTTGATGGGTATTTTAGATTTAAAAACTCTTAACGACATTGAACAATCCATCAAAAAAATCAAACCTGACTTTATGTTTTATGGTGAAGGTTGGAATATGCCAACCCACCTTCCTCAAGAGCTCAAAGGCATCACCGAACATAGTCAAGTTTTACCAAGCTTTGCTTTTTTCAATGATACTTTTCGGAACACTATCAAAGGTGGCAATAGCGATCATGACGCTGCTCATCCTGGGTATGCAACTGGACTGACCAATACCGATGGAAATCTTCCTTTTCTTCTGTTAGGTTCAAGTGATCCAACGTTAGGTCAACCCAAGGTCCACCAATCCCATCAATCAGTTAATTACGTAGAATGCCATGATAACAACACT
>JBIIZK010000057.1:0-4898 GCA_044346305.1 Bacilli bacterium | reverse complement strand
TGAAAAAGCGACTTATTTAGCAAACGGGGCCAATGACCGTGTTGCCAATATCGATGCGCAAATTGCAGTCTTAAAGAAATTCTTACCCAAACTTTTATCCGAAGCTGACATCCGGGCAGAAATTAAAAAGCTTGCCGATCAATCCTTACCAAGCATCATGAAACACTTTAAAACTAATTTTGCTGGTAAAGTTGATATGGGTTTGGTGAATCAAATCGCCAAGTCTAAATAAACATAGGGGTGTAGTTGAATGGTACAACTACGGTCTCCAAAACCGTCGATGGGGGTTCGATTCCCTCCACCCCTGCCAAATGATATTAAAAACCACCAAGGTGGTTTTTTTCATTTTCTATGAAACCTTTTTTAATCACGTTAACAGATAAGCAATATTTGTTTACAGGTGTGACCCATGTTCGTCCAATTGCAAGAGCCTTGCTAGAAAATGATCAAGGCTTATTTGCCTTTCATCATATCCTTGCTGTTGATAAATTTGGCCATCGCGATTATTTAGAAACTCCAGGTGGTGGCATCGATGAAGGGGAAACTCCTGAAGCTGCAGCGATTCGAGAAATAGAGGAAGAATGCGGTTTAAAATCTAAGATTTTAATGTTGATTGGAGAAGTGAAAGATGCTTATAACCTCATTCAACGTAGCAATCATCAATATTATTTTTACGCAAAGGTGATTGGTGAAGGTAAACAACATCGGACACCTCAAGAACATACCCTGATTCATCAACTTCATTGGTTATCACTTGAAAATGCCAAAGCATGGTCCATGCGTTTACCTGACCAAGGGATCGGTCAATTGATCAAACAACGAGAACTACCCATCATCGAATGGATGATTACATACAAACAATCGCTACAAAAGAAGTAAGTTCTCTTTACTTTAATCCAATAAATTAGTAAGATAAATCAGCATCCATGGCGATCGTGGTGAAGTGGTTAACACACCTGACTGTGAATCAGGCATGCGTGGGTTCGAGCCCCATCGGTCGCCCCAAAAGCTAAAACTAGACCCTCTGGGTCTTTTTTTATTTGCTCATCAAGACCTTTGCTTTTTTCATAACTTGGTAAATGCAATATGCTATAGTTTTCATGTGCAAAAAATCAAAAGACCACAATCTTTAGGTGAAGAAATTGCCAATGCTATTTCCCATGGTATCGGTGCAATTTTTGGCATCGTTGCTTTCATCTTATTTTTAACGGTAAGTCAAACATGGCAAGAGTATGTGTCAGGAATTGTTTTTTCTTCGGCAATTTTTTTGTTATTTATTTCATCCACTCTCTATCATGCTTTTCCTGCAACCTTAGGGGTTAAACGATTGTTCAAACGATTCGATCATATTGCCATTTATTTACTCATCGGGGCAAGCTTTGCTCCTTTGCTTCTTATTGTTGCGGATCAACCTTTCGGCATTATCTTTTTTGCCATTCAATGGATTATCATCACCATTGGCATAGTTTTTAAGGCTATCTTCATTCATCGTTTACAAGTCTTTCATGTGGTGATGTTTCTGTTATTAGGATGGTCTGCTTTACTTGTCTTGGGCCAATTTGATAAGCTTTCATCCACTGCCTTTTTCTTGACCGTCTGGGGTGGTATTGCCTATACCTTAGGGGTGGTTTTTTACGCGAATAGTCGAAAGTTTAAATATGCACATTTTGTCTGGCACTTGTTTGTGATTGCTGGAGTAGTTTTGCATTTTATTGCCAACTACGGCTTTATTTTTCTAAGTGCTTAAATCAACATCAAAAAAAATAAAAAAGCGTATAATCTTGTCGGTGGATTAAATCATGATTTCAAACATACTTCCCAATAACGACTACAACTTAATGTTAGGTATCACCGTCATTCTTTTAACGGGTTTGGCATTTGGTAAACTTTCTAAATTTCTCAATATTCCTAATGTCACAGGGTATTTGCTGGGTGGTTTCTTAATTGGACCAGGATTACTGAAATTGATCTTCCCAGATTTTCCAGGCATTATTGGCCCAGATTTTATTCATTCATTAAAAATTATTGCTGACATTGAATTGGCTTTTATTGCCTTTAGTATTGGCGCAGAATTTAAACTTGAATATTTAAAGCGTCTTGGACCTGCGCCGATTATCATTGCTTTTTTAGAATCTTTTTTTGCCGTTGTGTTTATCACCTTAGGTTTGCTCATGTTTGGTTTCCCACTCTATATCGCCTTAGCATTTGGCGCAGTTGGTGGGGCAACAGCTCCTGCAGCAACTGTGATGGTGATTCGTCAATACAAAGCCAAAGGGCCATTAACAGAAATGATTTATTCAGTCGTTGCTATTGATGACGCCAGTGGTTTGATTTTTTTTGGCATTGTCACCGCCATCATTAAAATCATTACTGGTCAAAGTACTGGATCCATAGGGTGGTTAATGATTTTGCCTGTCATTGAAATTCTAGCGTCAATTGCTTTTGGATTAATCTTAGGTTATGGATTAAAATTGTTGATCCAATGGTTTAATGGCAGAGGCAATCGGATCTCAATTGTAATTGCCTTATTGTTTCTAGCAATCGGGGTTGCGAGATTTGTGAACGTTGAGTTTGGATTTGGTTTATCGAGTTTAATGGCAGGCATGGCCATGGGGACAATCTTCACCAATACTTCGAAACATGTCGATCAAGTCATGCCACTGGTGGAACGCATCACCCCACCGTTTGTCATTTTATTCTTTGTCTTGGCAGGAGCAGATATTCAATTAAATAATTTTAATACGGCAGCGATTGCAATCTTAGTTATCTATTTGGTGTTTCGGGTCGGAGGAAAAATCTTTGGAAGTTTTCTTGGGGCAAGAATCTCCAAAGCAGGCAAACAAGTGGAACGTTATTTAGGATTTGGGTTATTACCCCAAGGTGGGATTGCTTTAGGTTTATCGATCTTAATGTTAGACATCATTCCATCAGACCTTGGATTACCTTATGACGGAGGTTTGCTCAGGGTTGTCATCATTGGGGCAGTGTTTATTTCGGAAATCTTTGGACCGATTTTATTAAAGGAAGTTCTCATCCGTTCTAAAGAAGCGACCGTGATAAAATAAGAAAGAGGTCATTATGAAACTATTAATTTATGTCTTAAGTCATGTTGAAAAACTACAAACCTTACTCAATCAATTCAATGATCAAGGGATTGCCGGGGCGACCATTCTTGATTCAAGTGGGATGGGTCGTGAATTATCTGAACGTGATGAATTCGCTATTTTTGGATCGATGCGAGCTTTGATTGATCAAAACAATCGAACGACCAAGACGTTGTTTCTTGTTGTTGAAGATGATCAAGTCAAGAAAATTGAAAAAGTCATTGAATCGGTAATTGGAGATTTATCTAAACCCGATCAAGGTATCTTGTTTACCATTCCACTTGATTATGTCAGTGGCTATAAGAAGAAAAAGAAGTAATCTCAAATGAAAAAATTAACGCCTCGACTTGAAGCGTTTTTATTTTGGTAGGAATAAGTGTTCAATTAAACTGAGGTGACTTCAGGCAAATACATTGTGAAGAAGTCTAACATGGCTTGGTTATGGTGTGGTTCAAGAATTGCACGTAATTCACTAGAATTTTGGTGAGGTGGCAAGGATAAGGTTCGTAAATCGATGGTCGTGTATTGTAAGGGTCGGCTACGATCAAAAAAGGTTCTTGATAACGAAGTTGTTCTTGGATTGGTTTCGGCATTAAAACTTTTAGTTGGATCTTGCAGAGAAGAATCGTTATAGGTCACCATCATGTCTTTGATGATGGAAGGATTGGCTTGGATTGATTGACCGTTGGTTTCGATATACATGAACGTAGGCACAAACCCAGTGGCATACCCAAAGGTTGTATTAAGCACATTATCCATCCCATAGTTGGTTTTAAATTCTGACCATCCTGGGGTATTGTTGGCCGTTTCTGGACGCCAAATATTGTTATCTAATACATCAATTCCGTACATGGTAGGCAAGGTTGGGTTATTACGAATATAAGGTAAAACAAAGGTGTTAAAGGCGTAGGTGCAATCTGCACACGTTCGACGTCCAATATAAATGATCATCTTTCGATTGGTTGTGAACAATTGATCAAAGTTTGCTTTGGACAAAAATTGAAAACTAGGAAAAATTAATCGTTCCTCAAACCATGCAGTCAATAATTCAAGATCATAGAAAAGCACATTGTCGCTTGATCGGTTAGGGTTGTAGACTTTACTAAACGCGAGTTCGCCTTCTTCAAAAATGGCAAGGACTGGAATTGATCCAGTCACCATGGGAATCTCAAATTTATTTGTCGCAGATTCAAGCTTGGTATATTCCAAGTAATAAGTGAGGATAGTATTTTCTTCTATCCAATCACGCATCACGGGTAAGAATTCGGTGGTGCAACCACAGGATGCATTCCCAACCATTAAAATAAAGGTTTCCTCTTGTTGGACCATCACTGAAAGTTCGTTATATTCGAGCGTGACGTAAGCACCATTTACGGTTCTCACTTCATCAGAAAATGGGATAACCACTTTGCTGATATTGGTTGGTTGACATGCAGCAAGCGTTGGAGCAAGTAGGAGTGTGTATAACCAAGTTTTTTTAAACATAAATTTTAACTTTCTTTCATTATACCTAACACTGGCATAAATCAAAAAAGTCATTGTTAAAAAATTGTTAAAAAATTCATTGACTATTAAGTCAATAAACTATATATTTTTCTCAGGCACAAAACCAATAAAAATTCTCTAATTTTTATTCGGTCAAACGTGCCTCTTTATTTTGGAAAAAAGGAATGGATAAATGGAGCAGGAAATTATCATTGAACTTGCCGGTATCTCAAAGAAGTTTGATAGTAAGTTTGCGGTTGAAAATTTCCATTTAAAAATTAAAAAAGGTGAGTTTGTAACTTTTCTAGG
>JBIIZK010000056.1:0-4916 GCA_044346305.1 Bacilli bacterium | reverse complement strand
GGTTAATACAACACGAATACTTGGGGTTAATGCATCGGGATGAGAAGCAACAAGAGACATATCTCGGCCAATCATTTCAACAAATTGGGGTTGTAAGGATAACGTACCCTTATCATCAATTTCATAGCCTTCTGGTCTGACACCAATCAACACTTGTCCGTCAACATTCCCGAGTTGTTTTGATTCAAAAACAACCTGATTTTGAATATATGCTTTGCCTTGTTTAACGGTCGCTTGATAAAGATTTATTTGTGGCATCCCTAAAAATTTAGCAACGAATAAGTTTTGCGGTTGGTTATAAACTTGTTGCGGATTTCCTTTTTGTTGTTCAGCACCAAAATTCATCAACACGATTTCATCAGAAATAGACATTGCCTCTTCTTGATCATGGGTAACAAAGACGGTTGTAATACCAGTTTCTTTTTGTATTCTTTTAATTTCTTCACGGGTTTGGAGTCTCAAACGGGCATCAAGGTTCGATAACGGTTCATCAAGCAATAAAACCTTTGGTTTTTTAACCAAGGCTCTAGCGATAGCGACGCGTTGTTGTTGCCCGCCGGATAATTGTGCAGGTCTCTTTTTTAATTGATCTTCTATCCCGACAAGTTTAGCCATGGCAACGACTTCATCTTGAATAAATTGACCGTAGTTTTTATACCGAGCTTCTTCCACTTGTTTAATTTGTGGAGGAACAATGCTAGATAATTTTTTCCAGAGGTTATCCTGAAAGTTAAACCATAGTAATGGATTCAATAAACTTTGAATGATGAGGCTACGCTTCTTGCTTTGGTAACCTTTATTGATGCTTTCATAATTCGAATTAATGGTTAAAATCAATTCTTTGAGATTATTAGGCGTTAATATTGCAAGCGCAGTTTGGTATTCCGTTTGAAAGGTTTTTAATTGTTGGCTGAATTGCTTTTTTAAATCATTAACAAGCTTATTGCTGTTCGATTGCTTAGCTTTAGTTAAGTCAAGGCGTTTTGATTGATAAACAGCTTTTGCTTCACTTTCAAGGCGTTTATATTTATTTTTTAAAATGGTGGCATCCTTTAAATACTGATAATAAATCTTTGATTCATTAGGTGAAATTATAAGATTGGCCTTTTGGATTGCTTCATCGACGTTATGCTTTTTAAGATTCATATTTTCTAAAGGAAAACTAATGTTTTTTCTCACGGTCATGTGGGGGTAAAGTGCATAGTTTTGGAACACCAAACCTATCCCTCGTTGCTCGGGAGATAGATCAGTGACATCTTCATCACCGAAAAAAATTCTACCTTGAGTTGGATAGAGTAGCCCAGAGATCATATATAAAGTGGTCGATTTACCGCAGCCAGAAGGCCCAAGTAACCCAACTAATTTTCCATCGGGAATAGTGAAATTAAAGTTGTTAACCGCAATGGTTCTTTCTGAATTTTTACTTTCAAAAATTTTGGTTAAATTTTCTAACCTAACTTCCATGGTTGATGCCTCCAAAAAGACTCAATTTGTTATGTGCTTATCATATCATAGGAATAGATTTGTAAAGTTTTTTTTATAAGAAAATATTTATAAATAATGATTGACTTATTGAAGTTAGTTTGATTAAAATTTTTGCAATAAAAAAACTAGGTAAAAACCTAGTTTTTCGATTGTTGGTAAGTTAAGCTTGGAATTTTTGACCGTATTCTTTCAATAGTTTCTTAACAGGCCGGAAGGTTTTCTTAATCGTACCATCCAAGAATGGATTTTTGAGTTTGGCTTTTTCCAATAACTGAGTGAATGGATACTTTCCTCCGAGTGAACAAACTTTGACATATTTCTTCCAAGCTTTGGCATGATTCTTTTTCATCAAACCTAGGAATTGAAGGGCTATCACTTGCGCAAGGGTGTAGTCAATATAATAGAAGGGTGATGAATAAATATGTGATTGTCTCATCCATCTCGCACCTTTTTCATATAGTGGGAAACCTGTATATTTCTTGTAAGGGGTGTATTTCATTTCAATTTCACGCCATCTTGCACATCGTTGATCGTGGGTGGCAGTTGGGTTTTCATAAACCCAGTGTTGGAATTCATCCACGGTTACACCATAAGGTAAGAAATTAATGGCACCTTCTAGGTGACCAAATAAATACTTATCTTTATCTTCCTTAAAGAAAGATTCCATGTATGGTGTGGCGAAGAACTCCATCGACATCGAATGAATTTCAGCTTCTTCCATGGTGGGATCACGGTATTCAACAGGTTTAATTTTTCGTGACATGAACCCTTGGAAAGCATGGCCGATTTCGTGGGTTAACACATCGACATCACCTGCAGTTCCATTGAAGTTAGAGAAGACAAATGGCATTTGATAACGAGGGAAGAAAGTCATATATCCACCGCCACGTTTGCCTGGCTTTGCTTCTAAATCTAATAGTTCTTGGTCGACCATCGCTTGGAAAAATTCACCAATTTCTTCACCCATATCTTTATACATCGTTAAAGCAGCTTTGACTAAGTAGTTTTTATCGCCTTTGGGTGTTGCATTTCCATCTTTAAATTGAATGGCTAAATCATAAAATTTTGGAGCAGGAACATCAATTCGCTTAATTTGTTGCCGGGTTAACTTATTTGATAAAGGAACAACGGATTCTAAAATTTGATCACGATAAGATTTAACATCCTTAGGGCCATAATCGGTTCTACCCATGCGGTCATAAGCCATTTGAGTAAAGGAGACATAACCTAATTTCTTCGCCATGCCATGTCTTAAGGTCACTAATTTGCTATAAATGTCAGCCAATGGTTGTTCTTTTTCTTCCATCCATAGCTCAACTGCTTTGCTAGCACGTTTACGGATATCGCGATCTTTACTGACGGCAAATTTACCCATTTGGGATAAATTATACGTACCGCCATCAAAGGTAATTTGAGCACTCGCCATTAAGGCATCATATTCAGTTGAAAGCCGATTTTCTTCTTGTAAATCTTGAAGGACCTTTTGATCAAATGTTTTCGCTGCAAGTTCTAATTTTTTAAACAAGAATGACCCAACTATCTTTTCAAGTTCAACCCGATGCTTACTAGCCAAAACAGCTTTTGAGTATCGATTGCCAAGACCTTGGACCATGGGTCCAACTTCATCAATCAAGTCATTGGCCTTTTTATAGGTTTCATCACGGGTGTCTATGGAGTGGCGAACAGAAATAATAACAAAGTCTGTTTGAATTTCATCCATGAATTTGCCAATTTTATTCATAATTCGACGTTGAATTTGTGCATTGGCTGCTGTTTCAAATTCAGCCAACAAAGCATTAAACTTCTTTTCGATCTTTGGAAATTTAGGTAAACGTAAAGGGAATTCGCTAAACTTTAGGACTTTGGTCATAGGGGATGCCTCCGTTAATCTATTTACTTAATAATAAGACTTTTCTCAGTCATTTCAATAGGTTTCTCTAATCCAATCAATTCTAGAATTGTCGGTGCTAGGTTTCCTAACTTGCCACCCTTTGGCATCAAACGTATCCCAGGGATATTGATGGCCACTGGAACAAGGTTTGTGGTGTGGGCTGTATGAGGTTTACCATCAGGGGTTAAGATCTGGTCTGCATTGCCATGATCAGCGGTAACGATGAGTTTACCACCATATTGTTGGCACCAATCAATGACAGAACCAACACATTCGTCTACAACTTCAACGGATTTAACCACGGCCGATTCCACGGCAGTGTGGCCAACCATGTCACAGTTAGCAAAATTAACGATGGCAACATCTAGATCACCACGATTAAGTTCTTTAATCAATGCATCTCGGACTTGATAAGCACTCATTTCAGGTTGTAAATCGTAGGTTGCGACTTTTGGAGAGTTAATTAAGACTCTTCTTGCGCCTGTTAATTCTGGTTTTTCAACCCCATCATAATTCATCGTTCCATCAAAGAAAAAAGTAACATGGGGATATTTTTCAGTCTCTGCAAGCCGTAATTGGGTTTTACCATGACTTGCTAACCAAGGACCAAGGGTGTTATCAAGGGTAGGTAACTTAAAGGCAATGTCACCTTTGACAGAATCAGCGTATTTCATGGTTTGAACTAAATGAATGTCCTTTAATGGGGATGTAGGTTGATAAGCAATCCATGCTGGTTTGCCTTCCTTTATCGGAGGGTTTGCATAAAACATAGGATTGGTGAGCAAGGTACAAAGTTGAATCGCTCGATCGGGTCTAAAGTTCATAAAAATAACAGCATCACCATTTTGAATTTTGCCATCAATGCCTTCAGCATAATGAGGAATTAAGAATTCATCACTGGGATCTTTTTTTTCTTTTAGTAGCGAAGCATATTGGTCCTTAAAGTATGCACGATAATCTCTAAAACTTGGGCCCGTTTGGTTGACAAGAACATCATAAGCTTTGGCAACACGGTGAAGGTTTTTATCACGATCCATCGCATAATACCTTCCTCCAATAGATGCTAATTGTCCTGTTTTGAACTCCTCCATTGTCTCAACCAAAGCTTGAATATAGGTTTCTCCAAGTTGGGGAGCAACGTCTCGACCATCCATAAAGGCATGAAAATAGACTTGATTAACCTTTTGTTTTGAAGCAAGCTTAATGATTGCTTGGAGGTGTTCCAGGTGAGAATGGACACCACCATCTGAAACCAATCCTAAAATGTGCAATTTTTTATTGTTTTGTTTGGCATATGTCATCGCCTTTAGATAGGCATGGTTTTGTTCAAAGGTTCCATCTACAATTGCTTGATCAATTAACGTTAAGGATTGATAAACTATTCTTCCTGCTCCTATGTTTAAATGGCCAACCTCAGAATTACCCATTTGACCTAAAGGTAACCCCACCATTAACCCTGATGCTTCTATTTCTGTATAAGGAAATTTGGCAAAGTATTTATCTAAATTAGGTTTTTTTGCTTTTGCGATGGCATTACCAT
>JBIIZK010000055.1:0-4948 GCA_044346305.1 Bacilli bacterium | reverse complement strand
TATTGTTTTGCAAGCATATGTTCAATATATTCAAGCTGCTTTTTTCCAAGATGTTGTCAAAATGTTTGAAGGTGTAGGCATTAAAGTCAAGCGTTATATCCTTGACGCACAAGGAATTGCTGACATTATTGAAACCCAGTATAAAGATTTTGTTTCCACCTATGTATTGATTGATCATGGTGCCAATCAAACCTATTTAAACTTAATTTCTCAGCATAAATTGATTCGTTCTGAAGTGTTAGAAACTGGTTCAGAACAACTCACTGCCATCATCGCCAATCGCTTTGGAATTAGTTTGGTAGATGCAAGACAATTAAAGGAAAAATATGGATTTGAAACGCGTGAACAAATCTTTGACGGCATGATTTATCAGCAACAAGGAATCGTCATTCGCCAATCGAATTTTAACCAAGTTATCAAGGAATTTTATGACCACTTGATTAATGAAATCATGATGGTTCTTCAAGAATATCGTGTCGATAAAGAAACGATGGATCTCACAGATATGAAATTTGTTCTCGTTGGTGGTGGGGCTGCCCTTCCAGGAATTACCACTTTATTAAAACCTCTAGGTCGTGGTCAAGGCGTTGAAAAACCTTACATAAGAACGGTCGGAGCACGGCATACTCAAACGTTATCTTTACTCGGTGGCCTTCGGTACAGCTATCGATATACCTTGATTGAAGACGATGTTCGCATTTACGCTCGGTTAGAACGCCAGCCAGCATCAGCTAAAAGGCGATTTGTCAATTATGACGAAGAATAAAGAAGAAAGAAGGAAATAAACATGGGAAGAGAAAAATTTGTAGTCGATAGTTCAGAACCAGCAGCAAAAATTATTGTCATTGGTGTTGGTGGCGCAGGTAATAACGCTGTCAATCGGATGATCGCAGAAAACATGACTCACGTCGAATTTTTTGTTGCGAACACAGATCGGCAAGTCTTACAAACTTCACAAGCAAAAAACCGTCTCATTCTAGGTCAAAAAACCACCAATGGTCTTGGCGCTGGTGGATCTCCGGATATCGGTAAACTTGCTGCTGAAGAATCAAAAGAAGAGATTGCTGAGATTGTCAAGGGTGCCAACATGGTCTTTATTGCTGCAGGGATGGGTGGAGGGACGGGAACCGGAGCGGCTCCAGTCATTGCTCGTCTCGCCCGTGAAGCAAAAGCATTAACAATTGCCATCGTCACGCGCCCATTCACATTTGAGGGCAAGGGTAGGATTGCCAATTCTGTCAAAGGGTTGAATGAGTTAAAAGAATCCGTGGATGCAATCATTATTGTCTCCAATGATAAATTGCTCATGAGTGCAGGTAATCAACCCATTGGTCAAGCATTCAAAATGGCAGATGATGTCCTTGCCCGTTCCGTAAAAACGGTGACGGATTTAATCTTATTGCCAGCAATGATTAATCTCGATTTTGCTGACGTTCGTAATGTGCTAAGAAATTCTGGCCTAGCCTTAATTGGTTTTGGATTAGGCCAAGGACCAAACAAAGCCTTCGATGCTGCCCAAAGCGCAGTCAGTTCTCCTTTATTAGAATCCAGTTTAGCTGGCGCTGCGAAAGCAATTGTTGCTGTCACATGTGGCCCGCTTGTTTCACTATATGAAGCCCAAGAAACTGTCGATAGAATTAGGGAAATTGCTAGCACTAACCTTGATATCAAATTTGGTATCAATATCAATGACCAACTAACCGATCAAATTTTAGTGTCGGTGATTGCGGCACAATTCCCAGAAGAATATGATTACACTACAGTGCCAGGACCGCTTTCAGGCGGGATGAAATCCCAACCAAAAAATGAACCCGAACAAGGTTTATTAAAACCTCAAGACAACCCACTTCCTGTTTTAGAAAAAGCAAATGAAGATGATGATCTTCTCCCAGAATTCTTATCAGGAAAAAAACTATCTTAACTTCCGTATACCCTTGCGTTTAAGGTATAATCTAATTAATCCGTTGAAGAAGACACGTTGATGAAAACCACAGAGACTTCGTGGCAGGTGAAAACGAAGACAACTCATCAATATCCCTTCTGAGCGTGAACTGAAATAATAGTAAGAACACCGGGTACTCCCGTTATCGAGTCCATGAAGTGCGTTGCAAGGCAACGAAACAAGGTGGTACCGCGTGAATTCACGTCCTTGAAAACAAGGACGTTTTCTTTTTTTAGGAGGCTAGTGCCATGGAATTAAAATCGACTTTATTGATGCCAAAAACATCGTTTGAAATGAAAGCAAATTTGCCGGTCAAGGAACCGACATTTATTACCTATTGGCAAACCCATCAGTTATACGAAAAGATGAGGGAAAAAAACAAAGGAAAACCAGAATTTCAACTTCATGATGGTCCTCCTTACGCCAACGGTGATATTCATGTTGGTCATATGCTTAATCGAATTTTAAAGGATGTGGTCGTTCGTTATCAACACATGTTAGGAAAAGATACCCCATTCGTTTTTGGTTGGGATACTCATGGATTACCCATTGAAAATTACATCACCAAAAATGGTGTCAATCGTAAGACCATGTCTGTTAAAGATTTTCGCCAATTGTGTGAAACATTTGCTAAAGAACAAGTTGAAAAACAAAAAAATCAAATTCGTCGATTAGGCATAGTCGGAGATTATGATCATCCTTATCTCACATTACAACCAACTTATGAAGCCGCTCAAATTGGGGTGTTTGCCACCATGGCCTTGAAAGGATTAATTTACAAAGGATTAAAACCAGTCCATTGGTCTCCAAGTAGTGAATCTGCGCTTGCTGAGGCTGAAATCGTTTATGAAGATGTCACAGATCAAGCCATCCACGTTGGTTTCAGTGTTATCAATGGTAAAGAGGTTTTGCCAGCAGATGCTCGCATCGTGATTTGGACCACCACCCCGTGGACGATTCCTGCTAACTTGGCAATTGCAGCTCATGGTCAATTTGATTATGGTCTTTATCAAACCAATCTAGGGTTGCTTGTTTTTGCC
Organism: Bacilli bacterium; assembly: GCA_044346305.1. Classification (GTDB taxonomy): domain Bacteria; phylum Bacillota_I; class Bacilli_A; order RFN20; family CAG-826; genus UBA970. The sequence continues at coordinate 1,966 of JBIIZK010000055.1, read as the reverse complement.
AATGGATTAGCCAAACAAGTGGAAACCCAATTAGCCTTAACGTCCTGCAAGTTAGTGAAAACTCTAAAAGGAAAAGAGTTAGAAGGTGTTGAAACCAAACATCCTTTTTATGACCGGAAGTCACCGGTGATTTTAGGTGACCATGTCACCATTGATACCGGAACTGGCTTTGTCCATACTGCACCAGGTCATGGTGAAGAAGATTTTATCGTCGGTACCAAATATCGTTTAGCTCCCTTATGCCCTGTGGATAGTCGTGGTTACATGACACAAGAAGCAGGCGAATCGTTACAAGGTTTGTTTTATGCTGAAGCCAATAAAAAAGTGATTGAGATGCTGAAAACAGATGGAAGTTTATTGGCACAACATGCTTATGTGCATCCTTATCCACATGATTGGCGTACTGGTAAACCATTGATTTATCGAGCAACCCCGCAATGGTTTGCCTCCATTGATCCAATTCGAGAACAATTATTAAGTGAAATCAAACGAGTTAAATGGACTCCTTCTTGGGGTCAAGTTCGTATCCACAACATGATTAAAGATCGTGGTGATTGGTGTATTTCTCGCCAACGTGTATGGGGAGTACCAATTCCAATTATTTATCAAGAAGATGGATCGCCAATCATTGATAAAAAAGTCTTTGATCATATTCAACAATTGATTGGTAAACATGGAAGTTCTTATTGGTTTACTGCCACCGCAAAAGAATTGCTTCCTTCAGGGTATTCTCACCCATCTTCGCCTAAAGCTGAATTTCGCAAAGAAACCGATATCATGGATGTTTGGTTTGATTCAGGGTCAAGTTCAATCGCAGTTTTAAAGCAACGTGGATTAAAATTTCCAAGTGATGTGTATTTAGAAGGGTCAGATCAATACCGCGGTTGGTTTAATTCTTCGTTAATTATTTCTGTTGCCACCGAAGGCATTGCCCCTTATCAACAAATTGTTTCCCATGGATTCGTGGTCGATGGCAAGGGTGAAAAAATGTCAAAATCTAAAGGTAACGGGATTGATCCTTTAAAAATGATGCAAGTTTATGGCGCTGATATTATGCGCTTATGGGCGACAAGCATTGATTACACGGCGGATGCAAGAGCGAGTGAGGATATCTTTAAAGGAAATGCAGAAGCATATCGAAAAATTCGCAACACGTTTAAATTTATCCTTGGTAACCTCGCTGATGGTGACACGATGTTTGATCCGAAAAAATATCCTGTTGAATCACTTTCGTGGATTGATGAATTAATCTTGGCACGTTTGCATCAAGTCACACGCCAAGTTAAGGAATCCATGGATGCGTATAATTTTTCCGAAGCGACTGCGAATCTTCTTTCATACATGACCCAAGATTTATCATCCTTTTATTTAGATATCACCAAAGATATTTTGTATTGCGAAGCAAAGACATCCACCCGGCGAATTCAAGTTCAACATGTTTTGTATGAAGTAGCGATGACGCTCATGAAACTTTGGACACCGATCATGCCGTTCACAATGGAAGAAGTGTTTCAGCAATTTCCTCATCGATTAGTTATTTCATCTCAGTTACTTGATTATCCTTTGGCCAAGCAAGATGAAGAAACATCATTAGCAATGTATCGTCAATTGCTTGAACTAAAAGAAATAGCTAATCGTGCTTTAGAAACGCTTCGCGCAACTAATCAAATCGGTTCTGCCCAGGAAGCTACCCTGGCGCTAACTGCCCCAATGAACCTTGCACATCTTTTAAAAGCCCTCCCAAGTCGAGAACGAAATCGTTTGTTTATTGTCTCGGATGCATCATTAAAGGAGGGGACCACGCTCCTTGCTGAAGCAAAGCCTTTTATAGGTCAAAAATGTCCAAGATGCTGGAATTATTTTCCTCAATTACATGCCTTTGAAGAACACCACGTATGTGAACGATGCCTTGAGGTTTTAAAACGATGAAGCAAACCATGTTTAAAATTTTTAAATCGATTTACGG
>JBIIZK010000003.1:0-17625 GCA_044346305.1 Bacilli bacterium | reverse complement strand
CTTATTTTTACTTATTCGTTTTGTAGGGATAGATTGGATTGGATTTTCCATTGAATTAGATACGCATCGGTTGCTCGCGAGTATCTTTGGGGGTAGTCTTGTTGGTCTCGGGATTGGAATGTCTTTCCTTGTTGGCGGCAGTACCGGGGGATTTGATGTTGTGATGTTGATTGGTCAGCGATACTTTGATTGGAAAGCTTCCGTGTCCTCTTTTGTGATAGACGCGATAATCATTGCCATCGGGATGTTTACGTTTGGCATCATTTCTGGGTTATATGGGGTGATTTCTACGTTGTTAACATCGGTCATGATTGAACTTGTTTTTGCTGGTTTATCTAAAGTTTATTTAGTTACCATCGTTTCTAGTCAACATCAGTTGATCAATCAATTTATCATGGATAAGTTATCAAGAGGATCAACCATTTATCAAGCTAAAGGTGGATACTCAAAGCAATCACAAGAAGTAATTCAAGTCGCCATTCAACGACAAGAATATTTTGCCTTGAAACAAATGATTGCCCAAACTGACGCTTCTGCGTTTGTAATGATTACCCAAGCTCGTGCCATTCTTGGGTTAGGTTTTGATCCGTTATCGATCGCCTTACCAACCTTCAAGAAAAAAGGAAAATCGGCATGAGTCAGGCTTTTAAACTTGTTTCCAGTTATCAACCCAAAGGCGATCAACCTCAAGCGATAGAGGAAATGGTAAAAGGCCTTGAAGCGCAAAAAAAGTTTCAAGTGTTACTTGGTGCTACAGGTACTGGAAAAACATTTTCCATTGCCAATGTGATTGAGAAAACCCAAAAACCAACCCTGGTTCTTGTCCATAACAAAACCTTAGCTGGCCAGCTTTATGGAGAATTCAAAGAGCTATTTCCAAACAATCGTGTTGAATATTTTGTTTCGAATTTTGATTTTTATCAACCGGAAGCTTACCTACCAAAATCCGACACATACATTGAAAAAAATGCAGTGATGAATGATGAAATTGAAATGATGCGAACCTCGGCAATTAATTCAATATTGGAACGAAGAGATACCATCGTTGTTGCTTCTGTCGCTGCCATCTATGGTTTAACCGATCCTAAAGAATATCAGCGACTTGCCTTCTATTTGAAGGTTGGAGAAACGATTGATCGTAAACAATTGTTTCGCCGTTTGATTGATGCCCAATATCAACGAAATAATTTGGATTTACCCCCTGGTCAATTTCGAGTCCGAGGGGACGTGATTGAAATTGCCTTACCTGGTTTGGCCGATTCCGCCATCCGAGTGGATACTTTTGGTGATGAAATCGAAAGCTTGTCCTTGGTGGATTTGTTAACCGGAGAAGTTCGCCGGACGTATAAAAGTTATCCAATTTATCCTGCCAATGGTCATGCCTCCACGCATGAACGAGTCATAGCAGCATGCGACCGAATCGAAGTGGAATTAGCAGCCCGATTAAAAGTCTTGAAAGACAACATTCAGCTTCTAGAAGCTCAACGCTTGGAAATGAGAACCAAACAAGATTTAGAATCCTTAAGAGAATTTGGCATGTGTCCAGGAATTGAAAATTATTCGCGACACATTGATGGAAGACAAGAAGGACAACGGCCGTTTTGTTTAATTGACTATTTTCCAAAAGATTTTTTATTTGTGATCGATGAAAGTCACGTCAGTTTACCTCAGATTCGCGGGATGTATAATGGCGATCGCGCGAGAAAAGAAACCTTGGTCAATTATGGGTTTCGTTTGCCATCTGCGTTGGACAATCGTCCATTAAAGTTTAGTGAATTTGAATCCGAGCTTAAGCAAGTGATTTGCACGACCGCTACTCCTGGGGATTATGAATTAGGACAAACCAACCATCAGGTCGTTGAACAAATCATTCGTCCGACTGGATTGATTGATCCAAAGATCACCATCCGACCAACCGTGGGTCAAATTGATGATCTCATGCAAGAGATTCAAAAACGCGTCACCCTTAACCAGCGGGTCATGATTGTCACGTTAACCATCCAAATGGCAGAAGATCTTACCGCCTATTTAAAACAACGGTCATTTAAAGTTGTTTACATGCATTCAGAAACAAAAACTTTGGAAAGAACCCAAATCATTTATCAATTAAGAAAAGGAAAATATGATGTTTTGATTGGGATTAATCTTTTAAGAGAAGGACTCGATATCCCTGAAGTATCAATGATTGCGATTCTAGATGCGGACAAAGAAGGCTTTTTGAGATCAACACGGTCACTGATTCAAATCATCGGTCGAGCTGCACGTCATGCTGAAGGCCAAGTGATTATGTATGCAGATAAACAAACTGATTCCATGAAGGGTGCGATTGAAGAAACCAACCGTCGACGAGATAAACAAATTGCTCATAATAAAAAATACAATATCACCCCCATGTCGATCAAAAAAGATATCCATTCCCCCATTCATTCCATGGATGAAGAGATCCTTAAGTTGGCAAAAACCAAAGGAAAATCTTCACGAAGTGAAATTGAACAGCGCGTGAAAGAATTTGAAAAACTCATGCGAGAAGCAGCAAAAGCGTATGACTTTGAAAGGGCAGCTGAACTTAGAGACATCATTTTTGAATTAAAGGCAGAAATAAAGGCATAACGTTTACGTTGCTTTTTTTTGAAAACAAGGTATGATTTTTAAACGTAGGAGACAATTATGGAATTTTCATTCTTAGACATCGTCTTTATCATCGTTTCATTCGTGATTATCATTCTTTCTTTGTTACAAGGTGGTAAATCCGAAGGTGCATCTGGTGCAATTACCGGAGCAGGCATGAATGTCTTTGTCAAAACAAAAGAACGTGGATCAGAACTTATCATTTCTTACTTAACCTTAGGGTTCGCTGTGGTTTTCTTTTTACTAGCATTACTCACCAACGCTCTTGCCTAAAACCAATCTTATTTTAAAAACGATACGAGGGATATTCTCCCTCGTTTTTCTTTGTTTTAATTTGTTATAATTTTGATGTTTATGATAATTGCACAATACATTCAACAAGAAAAAGTTAAACTTCACGCCCTCGCGCAAGGGTTAAAGAGGAAACCTCATTTGGTGATCATTCAAGCGAATGAAAACGAAGGTTCCAATATTTATATTCGTGGAAAACTTGCCGATTGTTTGGAAGTTGGGTTTCAAGCAACTCATTTGAGATTCCCAATGACAATTACCCAAGAAGATTTAATCAAAGAAATTGATAAACATAATCACGACCCACTCGTTCATGGGGTTATTGTTCAAGTTCCTTTACCATCGCACATTGATCCAGCAATGATTCGTCGAGCCGTCATCCCTCATAAAGATGTAGATGGATTTCATCCGTTATCACCGATGATGGCATGTACCCCAAAAGGGATTGTGGATTATCTTGGGGCGAGTGGATTTAACTTTTCTGGCAAACACGCCGTGATTATTGGGCGTTCTTATATCGTTGGTCGACCCTTAGCCTCGGCACTTTTAGATCGGCATGCAACCGTTAGTATCATTCACTCAAAAACCAAAGAAGATGTGAAACTTGGATTGATTTCCCAAGCAGATTTAGTATGCGTGGCAGTTGGTAAAAAGTGGCACTTATCTGATCAAAAAATTAAACCGTCAACTTGGATTGTTGACATCGGGATTACTCGAGAAGATGGACAAATTTTTGGCGATGTTAAACCTGGTCGACATGCAGCCTTACAAACTCCAGTCCCTGGTGGGGTTGGTTTACTCACACGCCTTTCATTGTTAAAAAATCTTTGGGAAGCTTATACTCAACAATTCCAATCAAAAGTTAAAGAAGATTAGTTTTTAATTCCAATTTTCAACCTTCTTAATCATTCTCCGCTGGTATTGGATGATGACATTTATATGGATTGCTTATCACATGTTTCTTTCAATTAGAGAAAGTTTTATAATGCTTATAACGAAACGAGGATGTTTAAGATGAATCGTGAAAAGTTAAGACAGTTTGCTACCCTCACTGTACGTCGTGGCGTCAATGTAAAAAAAGGCCAGGATGTCATTATCCACGCTGAACTGGATCAACCAGAGTTTATTACCATGGTTGTTGAAGAAGCTTATGCTGCAGGTGCTAGATCAGTACGCGTCAAATGGACGCACTTACCGATTAGCCGAGTCAGTGCCATCGAAATGAAAGAAGATGTGATGGCAGAAATTCCTGAATGGCAACATGCAGAAATGGCACACAATGTTAAAACATTACCTGCACAAATTCATATTCGTTCTGTGGATCCAGATGGCATGAAGGGCGTTGATCAAACCAAGTTAACCAATGTTTCAAAAATCACCACCCCACAAATTTTAAAATATCGTGAACAAATGGATAATCGTTTTCAATGGACAATTATCGGTGTACCCTCGGTTAAATGGTCGGAAAAAGTATTTCCAAAACTTAAAGGGGATGCAGCCGTGGAAGCGATGTGGGAAGCCATCATTAAAGCAACACGTGTAACCAATGATCCACTCGCAGAGTGGGATCGTCATAATGCCACCTTACAACAACGTAGCAAACAATTGGATGCATTGAATTTAGATTACCTCCACTTTCAATCCTCTAATGGCACAAACTTTAAAATTTGGATGATTAAAGAAGCGCGTTGGCTTGGTGGCGGTGAACGTTTAATTGACGGTCATTTCTACAATCCCAATATGCCAACAGAAGAAGTTTTTATCACCCCAAAAGCTGGTAAAGCCGAAGGAAAAGTCGTTGCCTCAAAACCCTTATCATATCAAGGTGAATTGATTGAGGATTTTTCAGTCACGTTCGCCAATGGTAAAGTTGTTGCCGTTCAAGCAAAGAAAAATCAAGCGTTGTTAGAACAAATGGTCAAGATGGATGAAGGGGCATCACGCATTGGTGAACTTGCCTTAGTTCCATTTGAATCACCCATTCAACAATCTGGGCTATTATTCTTCAACACCTTGTTTGATGAAAATGCCTCTTGCCATATTGCGTTAGGCCGGGCCTATGTCAATTCCATCAAAGGATATGCGACTATGACCCCCCAACAACTCACTGATATTGGTTGCAACCGATCAATGATTCACGTCGATTTTATGATAGGCAGTCGGGATCTAACCATCACTGGTTATGATCGTCAAGGAAAAGCAATTGCGATTTTTAATCAAGGCAACTGGGCAACGACACTTAAGTAAATGAAATAAAAAAACCTTCGCTATATCTTGCGAAGGTTTTTTATTTGGTTCAATTATAAATGGAGATATCGATCGATTTCCCACGCAGAAACGTAGGTGCGATATTCATCCCATTCTCTTTCCTTGGCGAGAATGTATTTGTTGTAGGTATGTTTACCAAGGACATCAAGCATCATTGGATCTTTCTTCATTTCTTTGATTGCGTCCTTTAAGTTTTCTGGTAAGTTTTGAATGCCTTGGGCTTCACGTTGTTCCCGTGTTAATTCAAAAATATTGTCATAGACTGGGGGGACGGTTTGAGGATCTTTGCTCGCAATACCTTCAAGGCCTGCGGTGAGAATAAAGGCAAGGGCAAGATAAGGGTTAGCTAGTGGATCAACGTTGCGTAATTCAGTACGAGTTGAACCCCCGCGAGCGGCAGGGATACGAATCATTGCCGAACGATTCGCGTCTGACCAACATGCATAGCAAGGAGCTTCATAACCTGGAATGATTCGCTTATAAGAATTCACCGTAGGGTTGGTTAAAGCGGCAATCGATCTGGAATGATTGAGAATCCCCGTCATCCATTTTTTAGCAATCAAGGATAATTGCATGTCAGCGTTTGGGTCATAAAATGCGTTTTCACCTTTCGCATTTGCTAAAGATAAATTCGTGTGCATCCCTGAACCATTAATCCCTGAGATTGGTTTTGGCATAAACGTCGCGTGAAGACCGTGTTTATGTGCAATGACTTTGACAACTGTCTTAAACAATTGCAAATTATCACAAGCCTTTAAGACATTTTGGAAGCGGAAGTTAATTTCATGTTGGCCCACCGCTACTTCGTGATGAGATGCTTGAACGTCTAAGCCTAATTTATCAAGTTCAATTGCGATGTCACGTCTAGTATAGTTGTCTCCATCCATCGGTGCTAAGTCAAAATAACCTGCTTCATCATTTGGTTCTAAGACAGGTTTGCCATCTTTGATTTTAAATAAAAAGAACTCTGGTTCAAAACCTACATTCAATGCAGAAAAACCTGCATCGTGCATTTTTTTAATTGCTTTCTTGAGGATAAATCTTGGATCACCTTCAAAAGGTTCTCCCTTTGGTGTATACACATCGCACACCAATCGAGCAACTTTTCCTAATGCTAAACTTTCAAAAGTTAGGATTTGGAATGTTGATAAATCCGGATACAAATACATGTCGGCTTCTTTGATACGAACGAAACCTTCAATCGATGAACCATCAAACATAATTTTGTTATTGATGGCGTCGTCTAATCGAGAAATCGGTAAATCAACCGATTTCACAATCCCAAGCATGTCAGTAAATTGCATACGAATAAACCGAACATCCTCTTTTTTGGCAAGCGCTAAAACGTCTTCTTTCGTCATGGTAACCATGCTAACTCCTCCTATGAGATGTTGAAGATATTATAGTACATTACAACCTTTCTTCAAATAGTGATTATTCATCCATAGCGATGACATGTTAAGCCTAAATAATGGCCTTAATCGGCTTAAATCAGCGAATTTTTATCGATAGAATTGACTTAAATGAAATGGTCATGTCATCAATGGTTAAGCATTTTTGGTCGTAATTCATCTTGGTGACGATGCCGCTAAGATGGTATTTGTTTCCTTCAAAAAAATATTCAATGATAACGTCTCGGGCTTTTGCGATAAGCAAACAGGCATTGATCTCATTTGCCATTTCCTGACTGAGCAATGGTTTTTTAAATTGCTCACGACGATTTTTCATGGTTGAAATTGTCCCTTTTTGTTCAATAAGGGATGCATAAGGTGCCCATTTTTTCATTCCTCGATCACTCATTTTCGGTGACCTCCAATCAACGTATGCCGGTCACGGGTGGTGGATGATTTGAGTAAAGCAGATGTTCTTAACACAGCGTTATGGCCATACCGCTCTTTGATCTGAGCAAGTGTGACTTGCAATCGTCTTTTTTTATCCGTGGTTTCAACATCAGTAAACAAGTCAAGTTGTTCCTTGCTTACCTCTGTCAATTTTCTAAATGAAAAGGTGATGTTTCGAATTGGTTTTGCTTCAACATACCGATGATAGATTCGCATCAATGCTTCATAAAGCGTGTCTTCATCATCGGTTGCTCGCATCAAACTCATTTGGTGAGAGAAACCACCAAGGCTTGCTGAATAACCAATACTTAAATGAACCAAAGAGGTAAGGTGCGTTTGCAATCGTAAACGAAGCGTTAAATCATCGCACATTTCTCGAATCACCACTGGTGTTTCTTCGAGGGTGTAATCTCGATACAGCACTTGGCCCATGCTAATGCCAGGTTCCTTTGGACTATACTTTTCTCGAATGTTGGAATGATCAATGCCGTTCGCGTGTTGATGAAGCTGTTTGCCCATCACCCCATACAACGCGATTAATTTATGCTCTGGATATTGAGCTAAATCACCGACGGTCATGATGCCAAGTTGGTGGAGGCGATGTTCCATTCGAGAAGCAATCCCCCACATCTCTGAGACTGGTAGTGGCCAAAACTTTTCTTTAATCTCTTCTTGATGCCAAATCGCAATGCCGTCTTTTGCCTTTTTAGCTTCTAAGTCCAAGGCACTTTTTGCAAGAAATGGGTTGTCCCCGATGCCGACCGTTGCCAGTAATTTCAGTTTTTTATAAATCGTATCTTTAATCGTTTTCATCAGTTGTCTTGGGGTTTGTTGATAAAGTTTTAAATAAGGCCCTAGATTTAAAAAGGCTTCATCCACACTGTAAATGTGAAGATCGTCCTCACCAACAAAATCCAAAAGAATAGACATCACTTGGGCAGATTGTTGTAAATATAAACTCATTCTCGGGGTGGCAAACACAATATCGTCACGCTTAGGGAGTTCAAAGACTCTCAGACGAGAAGGAATCCCTTGCGCTCTTAAATATGGAGATACCGCCAAGATGATCGTGCCAGTGCCACGGCTTTTATCGGCAACCACCAAAGGGGTTGTCATCGGATTAAGGCCTCGATCGACACATTCCACGACCGCGTAAAAAGATTTGAGGTCAAGAACGGCGACCACAGATGGGAAAGGTTGGGTTGAATTTTTTTCTTTTAACATGGATACCTTGGACTTCTATTTTAACGAAACTAAAGACAGAAATGCATTAAGAATTTGATATGAAAACATTCACCCATGTTTTTCTTTCATTTCGGTTATTTTATGAATAAAAACCAATAAAAAAAGTCCTGGGATCACCAAGACTTTTTCTTTATAATTTAAACTTTCTTGCTTTTTCTCTTCGTGGTTTTTGTTGCGACTTGGTTCACTTCTATTGGCAGTGGGGTGTCCACAACCACTGGGATAGATTTATCCATGAAGACATCATAAAACCCATTACCAATTAAAATCACAAACACACCCACCATCGAGGCTTCAAAACTATTGATCATGGTGACAACCAATAAGATGAGCATGCCAAGGATTGCTAATCTTGGCACATAGGGAAAACCCCAAACACGGTATGGACGTTCTGCTTTCGGCATGGTCTTACGAAATTTAAACACCGATAAGAAGATGAGGGTGTTAAACACCAACGCGCCAAATAAGATGATGGAGAGTAAGAAGTTGACGTTATCATAACCAAACAAAACGATGACCAATGAGACAATCGTTTGACCAAGAATTGCCACCCAAGGGGTTTTGAATTTAGCATCGACATTACCAAAGAATTTTGGTAAGGTTTCATCTTCTGCCATTGCTAGATAAACTCGAGGGAACGATAAAATAGATCCATTTAACGATCCAAAGATGGAGATGGCAATCGCGCCAAAGACGACATAACCTAATAGGCCTAAATCAAACCCACTAAATATTGCGCCGAATGCTGAATAAACCGCACCAAGATCAAAACCAGCTTCAACTGCGCCAGTTCCTAAATTTGCGAGGGTTTCCGGAGTGATGATTCGATACAAACCGATTACAAATAAAACATACACACTCATGACCAAGACGACCGCAATGGTTAATGCTTTTGGTAAATCTCTTTTTGTATCTTTCATTTCTTCGGCAACGGTATTTAAGTTGGTCCAACCTTCATAGGCAAATAAGGTTCGGGCAACGGCAAAGAGTAAACCAGAAACAAGCAATCCAAATTCAATGTTTTCTGCACCATTGCTGGCAAATAAATTGGTTTGTGTACCAAAGAATAACCCATAGATGATGATGGTGAATAAAGGAATGAGTTTCGCAACAAAGAAAATGTTTTGCACCACTTTGCCATATTGAATACCCAAATAATTAATTAAGGAAAGGATGATAATAACAATCGCTGCAATTAAACCAACGAGGGGAGCATCAAAGCCGTTACCACCATTAGCCCCAACCATAAAACCAATGACTTGGGCAAATAACAAGGCAAGTAAAGCGATGGATCCTGAGCTAGACAAGAAGAAGTTGGTGATGCCAGATAAGAACGCAATCCGTTTCCCATATGCTTTTCTTAAGTAAACATAATAACCACCTGTTTTAGGAAATAGCGTTCCTAATTCAGCATAAGTTAAAGCGGAAAATAAAGTAATGATGCCACCAACCACCCAAGCGATGAGAGATAGACCTAACGAATTACTAGCCAAACCTAACACGAGCATGGAAAAGAAATAAATGCCTGATCCAATCATGATCCCCGCCAAAACGGAGACACTAGAGAACAATCCGAGTTCTTTTTTCAGTTTCATATGAAACCTCCAATAATATTAAAGATAATTTATCAATTAACTCGATAAATTGCAAAGAAAATGATTTCGTGAAAACATTAATTTTCTTTGATTTTTTGGAGGGCTGCGTAGTGTAAAGTTGGGGTTCTTGCCGCGCTAACCTCATCTAAACGGCCAACTGGGGTATGGTGTGGTGCTGTTTTCACGATGTCAGGATTGGTCTTTGATTCTTGGGCAATTTGCCGGAAAATCGCGATGAATTGATCAAGGGTTTCTTTCGATTCAACTTCCGTTGGTTCAACCATAATCGATTGATCAAAGAGCAGTGGGAAATAAATGGTTGGGGCGTGAATACCAAAATCGAGACAGCGCTTGGCGATGTCTAACGTTTTCACACCAGTGGTTTGATCAAGCAAACCATTCATGACAAATTCATGCATGCAAGGTTGATTAGCAACAAGTTTATAATGATCCTTTAACGAAGCTTGAATATAGTTCGCGTTTAACACCGCGTGTGGACCGACATTCATTAAGTCTTCTGCAACCGTTCGAATATAAGAATAAGCACGAATGACCACCAAGAAATTTCCATAGAAACCACCGACTTGGCCACACGAGGTTGCGGGATAATCGAATCGATAATTATCTTTTTCTTTGACTACGACTGGTTTTGGTAAAAATGGAACCAAGTGTTTGGCAACACTGACAGGGCCAGATCCTGGACCACCGCCACCATGTGGGGTAGAAAAGGTTTTATGTAAGTTCATGTGCATGATGTCAAATCCCATGTCACCTGGTCGGGCAATGCCTAACAAGGGGTTAAGATTCGCACCATCATAATAAAGAAGACCGCCGACATCATGAACAAGTTTAGCAATGGTTAAAATATCTTTTTCAAATAAACCAACGGTGTTTGGGTTGGTTAACATGATGCCTGCTGTTTGATCATTAAGGACTTGTTTTAAAGCGTCGACATCCACCATCCCATTTTTTGATTTGATGGTGATGGTTTCGTAACCTAACATCATTGCCGAAGCTGGATTGGTGCCATGTGCGGAGTCAGGAATAACGACTTTGGTACGTTTGCTATCCCCACGTGATTGATGGTAAGACTTCATAATCATTAATCCAACAAGTTCTCCATGAGCACCAGCAAAGGAATTTAAAGAGGTGCCACCCATTCCAGTGATTTCATTGAGCATGGATGCCATGTCAAAATAAATTTTGAGTAAGGGTTGAATGGTGTCTAAGGGTTGGGTTGGATGAATGAGTTTAAAGCCATCCAAACTCGCCATTTCATCATTGATCTTTGGATTGTATTTCATCGTGCATGAACCCAGTGGATAAAATCCGGATTCAATGCCAATATTTTTTTGAGAGACTTTCGTGTAATGCCTGACGATATCTAACTCTGACACTTCAGGAAGGACAGCGGCTTCTTGACGAAATAAATTCGTCGATAAGCTAGGTTCCTTTGTTGCAGGAATGGTCGTATTAGGAAGTTGATAACCAACCCGACCTTGAGACGAAAGTTCAAAAATGAGTTTAGTGTAAGTCATGTTGAACCTCCTTCACAGCAAGGACAAAGGCATCAATGTCTTCCTTTGTTTTGGTTTCACTTCCATAGATCACCACTTGTTTATCGTTCAGTGGATAACCAAATAAATACCCTTTTTTAACAAGTGCTTTTTCTAAGGCAAAGGTATTTAACTTACTGGTGAGGGTTACTTCATAAGCATATGGACCCTGATACGTTTTTGTAAATAATCCAGTGGCAGTGAGTTGTTCAACCAAATATCTGGTCACTGAGCATGCGCGGTCAAAAGCTTGAACCAACCCTTGTTTACCGAGGGCACTCATGTAGATGGTTGCCTGTAAAGCAAGAAGGGACTGATTAGAACAAATATTGGAGTTCGCTTTTTCACGACGAATGTGTTGTTCCCGTGTTTGTAGGGTTAAGACAAATCCACGTTGACCACGGTTATCTTTGGTGTACCCACAAATGCGTCCAGGCATTTTTCGAATCCACTCATTTAAGGTTGCGAGGTATCCTAAGTATGGCCCGCCAAAACTTGGATTTAATCCTAAGGATTGAGCTTCTCCGCAAACAATATCGGCCCCAAGTTCTTTGGGTGTTTTTAATCTGGATAAGGCAAACGGATCGTTATAACTAATGATCAACGCTTTCTTAGATTTAATCAACGGTGAAATTCGATCAAAGTATTCAATCAACCCAAAGCGATTTGGATAAGAAAAAATAACCCCTGCAAAAGCAGACATCATTGCTTGATTTAATGCTTCTTGATTGATCAAACCGTCTTTAGAAGGAACTATATCTAACGTTACTTCTCGGTGTTTAGCGTAGGTCGTCAGGACCGCTTCAACATGAGGAAGGAGAGGGGAGGCGATGAGCACACGTTTGATACCAGTGACTGCAACTGCCATCATCATCGCTTCCGAAAGTGCAGTTGGGCCGTCGTACATTGATGCGTTGGAGACATCCATGCCTGTTAATTGGGTAATCATCGATTGCCATTCAAAAATATATTGCAAAGTTCCTTGAGCAACTTCTGGTTGGTATGGGGTATACGATGTTAAGAATTCTTGGCGTGAACTGATCGCGTCAATAATGGATGGACGCTCATGTTCGTAAACCCCAAAGCCTCGGAAGGATTGTAGGACTTGAGCTTGGTTTGATTTCAGGTGCTTTCTTAATTGGCTTTCAGACAAACGAGGCAAGATATTGTAGGGTTTTGTTAAGCGAATAGATTGGGGAATATCTCCTAACAAATCATCAATTCGTTTGGCGCGGATGACGCTCAACATTTCTTGTTGATCGGATAGGGTTAAAGGAAGATATTTAAACATCTTTTTCCATCCTTTCTTATTACTTTGGTAAGGCGTCGTAATCGGCTTTAGAAAGCAATGCATTCATTTCTGCTGGATTAGATAATTTTACTTTGATAATCCAGGTGGATTCTGCATCTTGGTTAATTAAATCTGGACCGCTCACTAAGGATTGATTAATGTCAACAATTTCTCCTGAAACTGGGATATAAAGATCAGAGGCGGCTTTCACCGATTCAACCACACCGAAAACATCATTTTCTTTGAAGGTTTTTCCTACTTTTGGTAAGTCAACGAACACAATGGTTCCCAAACTACCTTGGGCATAATCGGTGATACCGATGGTTGCGATGTTGCCTTCCAAAACCACCCATTCGTGGGATGGCGAATATTTACGATTGCTCATGTTTTTCTCCTAGCGTTTATATTGCTTCTGCATAAATATCATATCACGAACGACTGCTTCAACTGGGGTATTTCTCATCATCACAGTCACCTTAGTACCAATCGTTGAATACGGTGTTTTTATAACTGCCATGGCCAACGCTTTGGTGGAATCCGGCAAGATATAACCGGTCGTGATTAACCCAATTTCTTTATCACCTACGAGCACTGGGTATTCTGCTCTTACGACGCCTCGTCCGAGTAACTCAATCCCGACAAGTTTTTGATGAACGCCTTGTTGGATTTGTTTGGCAAGTGCTTCTTTTCCAATAAAGTTTTTTGTTAATTTTACAGCGAAGGTCAAACCCGCTTCAATGGGAGAAATATGTTCAGAAATTTCATGGGAATATAAGGGTAATGCGGCTTCAAAGCGAAGAGTATCTCTCGCTCCTAATCCACAAGGGGTGACGCGGCTATCATTCATGAATGCTTGCCATAAGGATTGAATGGTCGTTAAATCTCCGTAAACTTCGAAACCATCACTCCCTGTATACCCCGATCGAGAAATCAATAATTCATTACCTTGATGTTTTGTCATGACATAGGTCATGAATTTTAATTGGCTTAATTCAACTTTTTTAGTGATGTGCATTTGAAGGACAACCTCGGCCAAAGGTCCTTGTAATGCGAGTTGTAATAATTTTGCGGTGACGACTTCAATGGTGACGTCAAAATTACCTTTTTTCGCGGATAACCATTCAATATCGACTTGACTGTTGATTGCATTCATGACTAAAAGAATCTTTTTTGGAGATAAAACATAGGCAATCAAATCATCAATTGGATAACCTTGTTCATTGCACATCAGTGCATATATGGCTTTGTTTTCTGGTTGACCAGCAATTTGATTAGTCACCAAAGATTCCACAAACGGAATCGCATCTTTACCCGTGATGTAAATTCTAGCCATATGGGAGACATCAAAGACGCCAGCTTGTTGTCTTACAGCACGGTGTTCAGTAACTAAACCTTTGTACTCTTGAGGCATAGTAAAACCACCATAGAATACAATTTTTGCTCCTAGTTTAAGGTGCTCTTCGTGGAGTGGAAGTTTTGCCATAAATTTACCTCAGTTATGTTCCATATTTTAACCCATTATTTGAGTTATAGGTTAGTTAATTCAAATCAAATTTATGTAAATTTAACAAATAGTTTTTTTATAAAATGAATAGGTTACTAATGAGATTTTAGTCAATAACTATCGAAAGTAAATTCCTGCAAAATGGTGGAGCTGACGAGGATCGAACTCGCTACCTCGTCGTTGCGAACGACGCGCTCTCCCAAATGAGCTACAGCCCCAAGTTTGCCACTCAAGATTATCAAAAAAATCACCATTTAGCAATGCTTTTTATCGATTTAACGGGTTATTTAAAAAGTTCAATCATTTATATTGT
Source organism: Bacilli bacterium (assembly GCA_044346305.1). Taxonomy (GTDB): domain Bacteria; phylum Bacillota_I; class Bacilli_A; order RFN20; family CAG-826; genus UBA970. Next base: position 3,093 of record JBIIZK010000003.1, on the reverse strand, counting down.
AAGCGCATACAAGATATCATATGATAAAAGAAACCGATTTCCTAAATTTAGGATTATAGAGGGCATTGAACATGAAAACTTTTGTCAGCGAGTCTTATCAAAAACAAAAACCATTTGCAGGATTTTTACCTGGGATTGCAGGCAAAGAAGGACTTCCTATGTGGGTCTTTTATGTCAATCGCGGTCAAGCCGTGACTAGTTTTGGTGTTCGTGACAAGAATGGTGCGATTACAGAATTTTATCCAGCAAACTTGGCTTATGCTTATGTCCATCAACAAGGCTTTAGAACTTTTATAAAGTTAAAAAATGAAGTCTATGAATGTTTTCAAGAAAAAAATCTGAACCAAACCTTTAAAGTGGATGCCCATCAAATCATCATTGAAGAAACTATTTCCGCTTGGAATATTCAAGTTAGAATCACCTTTGCTACCTTACCTAACATGCCCTTGTCTGCTTTAATGAGAAAAGTAGAAATCATCAATTTAGATAAGACAACGAAGGACATCATTGTGGTTGATGGCTTAAGCCAAATGTTACCTGCAGGCATTGATTACGGTGGTTACAAGGCCATCAGTAATTTACTACAAAGTTGGATGGAAGTTGAAGAAGCGGATAACCACGTCTTCTTAAAATTACGGGCATCCACAGCGGATTCAAGTGAAGTTAAAGCAGTTGAAGAAGGTAATTTTTATACTTATTTTGGGTTAAGCAAATTCAAATACTTATATGATTACAAGGCAGTTTTTGCTCAAGATAGCGCCTTTAATACACCTTACCAATTGATCAAGCATGACTTCCAAGGCATGAGCAAACAAACCCAAGCACCGGTGAACCAAGTTCCTTCTGCGTTTGTGGTTGCTAGCATTTCCCTGAAAGATCAACAAACCTTTTATGGACTGTTTGGTTATAGTCAACAACGTCCTCAGCTCAGTAAACTTTTGAACACCATGAATGAAAAAACCATGGAACAAAAGTATGTTGAAAATAAACTAGTGATCCAATTACTTACTCAAGAAATTAAAACAGAAACAGCCAAGCCAATGTTTGACTCATATTTAGAACAATGTTATTTGGATAACATTTTACGTGGTGGTTACCCATTAACCTTTAAGACATTAGATGGTGAAATTGGTTACCATATTTATTCTCGTAAACACGGAGATTTAGAACGTGACTATAATTTCTTCTCAATTGAACCTAGTTATCTATCCCAAGGTAACGGAGCATTCCGGGATGTGTTGCAAAACCGAAGGAACGATTTATATTTCCATCCAGAAAGTGGCAGAACCACGATTGCTCAATTTGCATCGTTATTACAGGCCGATGGTTATAACCCATTAAGCATTGAAGGCATACAGTTTACTTTTGCTGGAAAAATTACGGATGTATCTCCTGTGTTTACTACTCTCTTAAAAGGGGAATTTACGCCTGGTCAACTTGCAAATCTAGCTGGTCAACAAGGCTTGCCAGTGATTGCTACGGTAGAAAAAATTCTAGCGCAATCTCATTATCACTTCAAAGCGACGTATGGAGAAGGATATTGGGGAGACCACTTTACTTATTTCATCGATTTGCTTGAAACATACCTAGATATTTTTCCAGACCAAGTTAAACTCTTGTTGAACGAAAAACACGCTTACTTTGTTTCTCCAGCAAAGGTCTTGAAGCGTTCAGAAAAATACGTGTTAAAGTCTGGAAAAATTAGACAATATCACGCGGTTCATCATGACCACCAATTGCCCGTGCGTGGTTGGTTAACATTGGCAAACGGAGAGACGTTAAAAACAACCCTACTTGCAAAATTAATCACCTTGGTCACCAATAAATTTGCCCAATTAGATCCTGAAGAATTCGGCTTGATGTATGAGGCGGATCGACCGGGCTGGAACGATGCGATGAACGGGGTTCCTGGCTTGTTTGGCTCTGGGGTTTCAGAAATGTTTGAATTGAAACGCTTATTGAATTTCATAAGCAAACTACCCTTAGAAAACACAGACGTGATTGCCCCACTTGTTGATTTGATTCAAGCGTTGTTAGTGATTAAAGATTCCAATTTATTTAATCGTTGGCAAGAAAGAATGAATGCGCTTGAAACCTATCGCGATGCATTAAGCAAACCCTTAGCTTTAAAAACATTATCAGCAGATGTCATCAAAAAGTTTTTAGAAAAATCGAATGCAACATTATCTCAATCCATCGTCCGCTTAGAAACCATCAATCCGATTCCGTATACTTATTTTTCTTATGAAGTTACGGACTACAGCTTATTACCAATGCAGGCAAATAACCCTACGCAATTTGTTCAAGCAAAAGCTTTTAAACGGCACCCAATTCCTTTTTTCTTAGAAGCGCCTGCAAGATTGTTATCCAGTGGCTTAACCACAACGCAAAAAGCCAAAGATCTTTACAAGACCATCAAAGCATCCTCCTTATATGATGCCCTATTAAAAATTTATAAGACCAGCGTTTCTTTAGCGGATGAATCCATGGAAATTGGTCGGATTCGAGCCTTCACACCTGGTTGGTTAGAACGTGAATCCGCTTTTTTACACATGACCTATAAATACATATTGGGTTTATTAAGAGCAGAAGCTTATGATGCTTTTTTCGAAGCGATGAATGATGGATTCACATGTTTTATGGATCCGTTGGTTTATGGTCGTTCTCCTCTAGAAAATTCTTCTTTTATCGCCACGACCAATAACCCAGATGCAAGCAAACATGGTCAAGGATTTTTTGCTCGGTTATCTGGATCGACCGCCGAAGTCATATCGATTTGGAAACGTTTGTTGTTTGGAAAATCGTTATTCACAGTTGTGAATAATCAACTGCAATTTCAAATCGCTCCATTAATTCCCTCATCGTTTTATTTAAACGGTATTATCAAAACAACTTTATTTAGTCATGTCGAAGTTGTCTTAGAAAAGATTGATAAGAACACGGATAACACATCGACTGTGGTTGGTTATCGTTTGTATAAATCTGCTTCTTCTCAACCGATGGTGGTTGATGAAGCCATCATTACAGGAGAATTAGCAACCGCGATTCGATCTCGGCAATTTGCCAAGATTCAAGTCTTACTGAAGGGGGGTA
>JBIIZK010000054.1:0-5067 GCA_044346305.1 Bacilli bacterium | reverse complement strand
ACCCTTGTTGGTGGTTCGAAAAAGAATCCTGCCATCACCAATCGAATCAAGGAACTCGAAGTTCAAATTAAAAAATCAACCTCAGAATATGACAAGAAAAATCTTCAAGAACGCTTAGCGAAATTAGCAGGCGGGATTGCGGTCATTAAAGTAGGGGCAACCACAGAAACCGAACTTAAAGAAAAGAAACTTCATATTGAGGATGCATTGAACGCGACCAAAGCTGCCGTCTTAGAAGGCATCGTCGCCGGCGGTGGCGCGACGTTGATGGAAATTTATAATGACCTCAAAGATACTTTTAAAGATGACAACGTGGATGTTCAACGTGGAATCCAAGCCGTGTTAGATAGTTTATCGGCTCCATTATTCTACATCGCTGAAAACGCAGGATTTAATGGCGCGGACATTATTGAAAATCAAAAGAAGCAAAAGCCAGAATTTGGTTTTGATGCTAAACGCGGTGTCTGGGTTAACTTAATTAAAGAAGGGATCATTGATCCTACTAAAGTCACCCGGTCTGCTGTTCTTAATGCCACCAGCATCTCCGCCCTCTTGGTAACATCCGAAGCCGGAGTTACGGAAATCAAAGAAGATAAACCTTCTGCGCCAGCCATGCCAAATCCAGGCGACATGTACTAAACGAATTTAAAAGAATAAGACACCAAAAACCGCCCCAATCATCAACAAGATGTATGGGCGGTTTTTTAATGTCGGTAATAAAAATGCCGTAACAAGAATTAAAGACATAGAGGCAAGAGGTAAGACGAGGATCTCCTCAACAACGGTAATCCCCATTCTTAACATCGCAATTAAAATCACACCAAAGATCATCACCCTTAATCCCTTCATCACAGCTTGAATGTAAGGGGAATTTGCGTGACGTCGATAGATAGGATAAAAAACCCAAATCAACATCACCGAGGGAATGAGGAAACTGACAGTGGTCATGATGCCACCAAGCAAACCAAATTGTTCAACTCCTAAATAAGTGGCAAGATTAATTGCAATCGGACCAGGAGTCGATTCGGCAATCGTGATCATTTGATAATAAAAAACTTCCGTTAATAAGCCTGAAGTAACAAACACATCAAACAACAAACTAATCGAAACCAACCCACCACCAAAGGTAAGACTACCTACCCATAAAAATTGAAGGATGATCCAAAGTAGATTCATTGTGTTGTCCGCCTTGACCACCAGATAAACCCAACAATGGCCACCAAAGAAAACAACAAAATCCAACCTGGGTTGAGAATTTGAAAATAAGCTAAGCCAAAACTAAGCAGTGAAAAAGGAACCATCCACCACTTTTGCCATGCTAGTTTACCTAAGCTAATCACTGCGCTTAAAAACAATAAAAAGACAACGATAAACATGCCCCTTAGGGCCGCAATCACGAGAGGTTGATCAAGAAAAGATTCAAAACCAATGGCAAGGAGAGTAATGATCACCATCGGTGGAATCACCATCCCTAACATCGCCACCACACTGCCAAGTCGCCCTTTGACACGATAACCAATTAAGTTTGCACAATTGACTGCAATCGCGCCTGGTGCGAGTTGTGACAAGGTCACTACTTCTTCCCATTCGGATTCTTTAATCCACTGATGCCGAACTGCCATGTTCTTAATAATCGGTAACATGGCGATGCCGCCACCAAAGGTAATTAGACCTAGTTTAAAGAATTCCACAAACAATGTCTTTAACGTCTTCATATGATTGATTATAAACGTGTCTCCTGTTGAAGCGCATAAAAAAAAGCAAAGTTTGTTAACTTTGCTTTCCATGATTTCAATTCGATTTATGCTTGGAGAATCGCATTTGCTTCTACAAATAAGATTTGGATAGATTCAATCAAATCTTGACGAGCTTCTGCAGATGCAATCAACTCAGCAAGGATGATATTCACTTGACTTAAATTCGCCAATTGAATCATCCCCTTTAAGGATTGAAAGTGAGCCATGTTTTCGTCTTGATGGGTTCGCAGTTGATTCATTTGATGTTCAATCGCTAACCGTTTGATGGTTAACCCTGCTTTTTGTTGATTGGTTAAGCCTTGGTTATTGGATTTCAATGTTGACACAACAAGTCGTATCTCACGCATGTGGTCTTTGGTTGCCTGACGGGCCCCAATCATTGAAACTTGTAAGGAGGCAAGGGTTGCAAGTTGGGTCTCAAATAATTCAAGCCCAATCAATACTTCTGCGGTGAGAGGGGATAAGTCTTGGGGAATGTAATCAACAAAGATTTCTCGAATGACTTGTAAGGAAGGTAAGATCGTAACTAACGTATTCTGAAACGACTCTGTGAGAGGAATAAGTTGAGTTAACAAAGTTTCAACGTCTGAGACTAACGTTTCACTCCACATGGTTGGACGATTCACCGAACGAAATAATTGCCGAAGTTCAATCGTCAGTGTTCGAATCTCAGAGCGTAATGCTTGAGTGGTCAACTTCGTGGATTCCAAACTCGCTTGGGCTTCAACGATGGCAGCGTTATCTAGTTCAGAAAAAGTAATCTCATTAGCGTCGATCACCGAAGCTAAGGCGACAAGGATGCTTGCTTCCATGGAGATAAGCATTCGTTGTTGGGTTTGTAGACGTTGTGTTTCTTGTAAGGTGGCAAATAATTCTTTAACCTCAACCCAATCATTTTGTAAATCCGAGGTGGATGCAATATCCATAAAGTGCGGATGTTGAAGTTTAAGTTGTCCGCCTCCCATCATGAATGCGTAGTCATTTTCTTGTTCCAAACCTTCTTGAATTGAAACCAAGCCATTTGCCGTTTGCGCATATAAGGCCACTGGGGTGTTGGTTGTTGCGCAACTTGCGAGCAGGATCCCCATACTAGCGAAGACAACGCTGCTGGTTTTAAGATTCATAATGAATCCTCCTTTGAATAATTAAACTTTAAACTAAAAAAACACTATGAACATGGTTTTTAGGTTAAGTTGCAATATCTTAAAGTTAACTTACTTGATTAATTTTTTAATGATCTTTAATTTGCCTTGATCATAGGGAGGATACGCGATTGGAAGGTCGATTTTCGTTGATTTCTTAATATAAGATTTATGGTGAGAAAAAGTAGAAAAGGAATGTTTACCATGATACGAACCAAAACCTGATTGACCAACCCCACCAAATGGTAGTTTTGTGGTTGCCACCTGCATCAAGGCATCATTGATGGCCCCATTACCAAACGATAAGGATTGCCAAACGCGTTGTTGGGTTTGCTTGTTTTCGGAAAACAAATATAAAGCAAGTGGTTTTTCTTTTGTCTTCAAAACTTGAATGACGTCTTCGACATTTTTAAAGGAAAGGATCGGTAAAATCGGTCCAAAAATTTCTTCTTGCATGACTTTATCTTCCCATTGAACATGATCCATCACCGTGGGTCCAAGATATTTTTCTTTTACGTTTGCTTTCGATTGAATGACGACTTTTTTGGGATCAATGAGCAATTGAAGACGTTGATAATGTCTATCATTGACGATTCTTCCAAATGATTCCTTATCGGAATATCGGAGTTTAATCACCGAAGCTAATGCTTTGATAAAAGGGTCTTTGACTGATTCCTGAACATAAAGATAATCTGGAGCGATACACGTTTGCCCAGCATTGGTGAATTTCGCAAAAGCAATCCGTTCTGCAGCAACACGGATATTGGCAGTTTCATCAATGATGGTGGGACTCTTCCCTCCGAGTTCTAATGTCACGGGTGTTAAATGTTTACTGGCAGCTTCATACACAATTTGCCCCACGCGTGTTGACCCTGTGAAAAATATATGGTCAAACCTTAACGTTAATAATTCGGTGGTCACCTTCGCATCACCCTTGACCACATAAAGATACTTTGAATCAAAGTTGTCATTAATGATGGTTTCAATGATTGCTTCCGTTTTTGGTGTGTACTCAGAAGGTTTAATGATCGCGGTATTGCCGGCAGCAATGGCACCAATCAAAGGTTCAATAACCAATTGTAATGGATAATTAAACGGCCCAATTAATAAAATATTGCCCTTTGGTTCGGGTTGGACAAAAGCTTTTGTGAAAGGTAGAAAAATTTCTCCTCGGTGCCGAATAGGCTTCATCCATGATTTCAATGTCTTGATCGCGTGTCCTAGGGAGCGTAAATTAAACCCTACTTCCGTGGTATAAGCTTCAAAAGGATCTTTATGCAAATCTGCATACAAGGCATCCATGATTGCTTGTTGATGTTGTTGCAATAGACTTTTTAGTTTTTTTAATTGTTCAAGACGAAACGCATAAGGTTTTGTCGCATCGCTTGCAAAGTATTCACGTTGTTGTTGAAGGATTTTTTCCATAAGTACCTCAATGACAATTATAGCAAACTTATTCAAGTCATTCGCGAATGTGATAAGGTAAAAAGATGAGTATCGTGGATCAACGTGATTGGTTAGAAACCATTGCCCGTCTCGTCAGGCGGGACTTTCGTCTTGAAGAGATCGAATGGGATTTCCCCCAACGCGATGTCCTTGAATCGGAAAAAGATGTTACCCTTGAGAAACCTCACCGAATTAGAAACATCGAAGAAGCAAATGAAAGAGTTGGCGCAATTGATTTTGAAAAAGGATTAAGTTTTAGTGAACAATTATTTACCTTGATTGATGATGGCCATGTCGATGAAGTCAAACTCTATCAATATGTCGGGGTATCAAAATCTGTCTTTTCAAAAATTCGTTCCAATCATGATTACCAACCCGATAAAGACACAGTCTTTAAATTTGCCATCGGCCTAAAATTAAACCTAGAAATTGGAATCGAGCTGCTTGCATCCGCGGGATTTAATTTCAAAGTAAGTTCTCATCGAGATTTGGTGATTCGTCATTGTTTAAGTTTAAGAAAATATGACTTGATGATGATTGATGAATTACTTCTTCAATTCAACGAGAAACCTTTGTTTTCATTAAAATAATTCTCAGTAACACAATTAACTTTCTAACAATAAAAATTTTAAAATGCCTGGTAACCGTGATCGCCAAGCGGTTTCATTATGTTGACCACCGGGGATAATCTCAAAACGAGTTTTGGTTTTTGCTTTTTTTAA
>JBIIZK010000053.1:0-5110 GCA_044346305.1 Bacilli bacterium | reverse complement strand
GAGGGTAATAAAACGTTAAAGAAAAGTCAAACGCTCCCACTTAGTCCTCTAAGTTTACTCCTAGTTTTGGTAGGACTTGCTGGTTTGGGCGGAGGGGGCTATGCTTCTTATTTGGTGTTTACGAATAATGGTGTTTTAGCATTGGAATTGGCTGCTATCATTGCTGCAAGTAGTGTATTCTTCTCCCTGACCTTGATTGTCTTGGCAAGAATTCTAAGAATTGTCAGATCACTTCGCTAATTTCCTGATTCAATTTGTTTATAATGAATCCATAGAGGTATATCTATGGATTTTTTCATTCAAGTTGTGGTCACTCTTCTTATCTTTACATTGGTTGACTTGGTTTGGTTGGTCAAGGTTGCCCCGAAACTTTATCGAAAATACATTGGTCATCTAATGAGTGACCGCGTCAATATCAGGGCAGCTGCTTTATTTTATGTTGTCTTTATCGTTGGTTTGGTCTTCTTTGTCATTGGTCCAAATATCAATGATCCTTTGATGGCGTTTCTTTCCGGAGCGATGTTTGGGTTGGTGACTTATGCCACGTATGACTTAACCAACCTTGCCACCTTAAAAGCCTGGCCAGTCACAATCACGGTGATTGATTTGATTTGGGGAACGTTGGTGACGGCAGTGACCTCTGGTATCGTTGTCTTAGTGATGGGAGGATAAATGATGGGAATAGACATGATTTTAATAGGATTGATCCTTACTTTTGTCACGATTCTTATTCATTTTACCGTTTATTTTTTCCGAGCAGTAAAACAAAATAACTTTGGTATCATCGACATCGGATGGGGCCAAGGATTTGTCTTGGTGGTCTGGTCATTGATGATTGTTCGGGTATTTTTATTAGGTGCCAACGCCAATCCAATTGGATATTTAACCCTTATCCTTACCACCATTTGGGGCCTACGTTTATCTAGTCATATTTCCCAACGCAATCATGGTAAACCAGAAGACAAACGCTATACTGCGATGCGTGCCAAGATAAAGCCTCCATATGTCTTATTAAAAAGCTACGTCAACATTTTCTTATTACAAGCCTTGTTTATGTTGATCATTTCCCTTGTCTTGGTGTTCAATGTCATGTCAGGTTTTGTAGATTCAGAAAACCCAATCGCATTGATTCCAATCATTTTGGGTGTGCTTGTTTGGCTTGGTGGATATTTATTTCAATCCATGGGCGACCGGCAATTGGCTATCTTTATTGCTAAGCCAGAAAACAAAGGAAAATTAATGACGCAAGGTTTGTGGGCCTACACTCGCCACCCCAATTATTTTGGGGAAGTGTTGATGTGGTGGGGCATTGCCATGATCGGATTTGCCAATAGTTTTGGCATCGTCTTCCCTTTGATTGCACTTATCTCGCCATTGGTAGTCACTTGGTTATTACGATACGTTTCAGGTGTTCCGTTATTAGAAAAGCACATGAAAACAAAACCGGGTTTTGCTGAATATGAAAAAACCACGAATATTTTCTTTCCGTGGTTTCCTAAAAAAAATAAAATAAAAAAAAAGAAATTAGCCGCCGATACCTAGACCAGGAATTGCCATCGAATTGAAGATGATGTGAAGCACAATCAACCCCAGGAGCACGGGCGGGATGATTGAATGGATTGTATTGAGAACTTTTTGATTGCCCTTGCCTTTTTCTTGTAAATATCCTGTTACACCTTGGGCGACTAATAATCCAACCATGGTTCCACCGGTTAAACTCGGGGCACCAGTCACTGAAAATTGGACCGCGGCATGAATGACCGCAGTTAATAAAGCCCCAATACCAAAATAACGATGGTATTTTTGGATGACCATTAATAACGATAAATCAAAAGAACTTTTGACACCCTTGGCCTTATTTCGTAAGAGTACTTTAGCTAAAAAGAGTTGTACACCTTTTCGTGTTGAGCTCATGACAATGAAGAAGACGGTTAAGAATCCTAAAAATGCACCCATATTTTTTCTCCTTTAATTGAATTGTTTTGGATGTTGGACAACAGATTGATTATACCATTTGATGATGAATTGAACTTCTTCACTAGATAGCTTGTGACCAAATTTAAACCAAGTTAAGGATACCAATGCCCCATGATCATCAAGCACTTTTTTTAATGCTTGGGTGCTTTGGATGGGAACAATGGGATCGTTATTTCCTGCGGTAATGAGAACCTGAATTTGTTTAAGTTCAGGAACCGTTCCTTCTTTTCGTGGAAGCATCGGGTGCATTAAGATGGCCCCTCTTAAACTAAAAGGGATTTGCAAAAGCATATTCGCAGCAATGTTGGCCCCATTAGAATAACCAACCGCAATCACATCACCGCGGTCAAAATCATAGGTTTTACTTGCTTGATCAATAAAGTCATGAAGTTGACTCGTCCGATACATGAGGTCTTGCTCATCAAACACACCTGGAGCAAGACGGCGAAAGAATCTTGGCATTCCGTTTTCAATAACTTCTCCTCGAACGGATAATAAATTAGCGTCTCCATCAATCATTTTACCAATCGGTAAAAGATCGTTTTCATCTCCACCAGTTCCATGAAGAAGGAGTAAGGTCGGTTTTTGTTGGTTACTACCCTTGATAAATTTGTGAATCATAATGACTTTCTATTAACATTATAGAAGGAAAGCTTTATAATTGGTTTGTTAATACTTAACAAAAGGAGAAATAAAAGTATGGCAGAAGTAGCAGTTGCAACCTTCGATCAAAAAGTAGATAAGTTGATTAAGTTCAACAAGACCATGGGTCTAGTCCACTTGATTCAAGGTGTCTTGATGATGTTGTTCGCGTTCTTAGTCTATCCAACTTTAAACGACGCCCAAGAAACGTTTACAATTCCTGTGATTGGGAATTATTTGGAATTTATCCCTGGATCTGGATTGGTTTTGACCAATACCGACACCTTGTTTGAAATGCCATTCTTACCAATGACGGCAAGTTTCTTATTATTATCTGCAATTTTTCACTTCTTAATCGCCTTCCCATTTAAGAAAAAATATCGTGCTGGTTTACGTGTTGGCATTAATCAATTCCGTTGGTATGAATATGCATTAAGCTCATCCTTAATGATCGTGTTAATCTCGGCATTGTTTGGTGTTCGCGATATCGCTGTCTTTGCTTTAATCGCCTTATCAAACGCCGCGATGAACTTATTTGGTTTAGACATGGAATTATTAAACCAAGGCGAAACCAAAGTTGGTAAAAAAGTCAATTGGTTACCATTCATCTTTGGTACCATCATTGGTTTAGCACCATGGTTAGCGATTGCTTTCTATATCGGCGTTAATCCTAATTTGGATGCAGTCCCAGTCTTCGTTTGGGCAATCCTTGCCACATACTTCATTGCATTCAACACCTTCCCAGTGAACATGATCTTACAATACTTAGGACTTGGTAAGTTTAAAGATTATCTTCATGGTGAAAGAGGCTATATCGTGTTATCTTTGGTTGCAAAAACCCTCTTAACTTGGTTAGTCTTATTTGGCGCATTTCAACCTTCGTAAAGTTTATTCAATCCAATTAGAGTAAAATAAAGCTAAGGGAGACCTTAGCTTTTTTTATGAATAAAGCCAATCAACCAGAAATCTATCAAGGATTTAATAAAACCCAAGCTTATTTTGAGGGTTGGTATTTTAAACTTGTTTCTCCGAATCAAAAGATATCCATCGCATTAATCCCAGGGATTTCCTTAGCAAAAAAAGATCCGCATGCGTTTGTGCAAGTATTTGTTGTACATCATGGTGACAAGCCAACATTAAAAAATGTCTATATTCGCTATGGGGTTAAAGAGTTCGTACCCGCAAAAGATCGTTTTTACGTTGCCGTAGGAATGAATCAATTTTCACTCCAACATCTCCATTTGGATCTTAAACAAGAAAACTTTCATTTAAAGGGTGATTTACAAATCTTAAACCCAACCCCTTTGAACCAAGGTTTTTTAAATCCATCGATTATGGGACCATTTGCCTATTTACCGAAAATGGAATGTTACCATGGCGTCCTTTCTTTACTTCACACCTTCAAGGGTAAATTGGAACTCAATGGCCAAGTGATTGATTTTACAGGTGGCAAAGGCTACTTAGAAAAAGATTGGGGTTCATCCTTTCCTTCCGCATATGTGTGGATGCAAGGCAATCATTTTCCAGAACAAGATACTTCCTTTTTCTTTTCTTACGCGAACATTCCTTATTTAGGTTTAAGGTTTCAAGGCTTAATCGCCCATTTATATTTAGAAGGAAAACATTATCGCTTTGCGACCTACAATGGCGGACGTGTTGCTTCAGAATTGATTGGGACCAACCAAGTGGAGTATGTTCTTAAAAGAGGCGCATATCGATTAAGAATTGTTGGATCGGTTGAAGATGTGGTTAATTTGCCATCGCCTAAATTTGGAAAAATGGACCACACAATCAAGGAAGGACTTTCTGGACAAATTTTAATTTGGCTCATGAAAGGTAAGACCATTGTTTACCAAGGACAAACGACCTTGGCAGGCATTGAAATCATGAAAAAATGATCAAGAAGAAGCGACGTTTATTTCGCCAAATAGGTAAAGGAATTTTTTTAGCTTTATACACGATGATGCTTGCGGGATTGGTTTTATCAGGATTAGCTGTTCAAAGAATTGATCATAATTTTAAGTATGTTGGGACCACGTACGCCAACACGGTGGACGTTGACGGGGTTCGTTATTTTTATCGAGAGGTCGGAGAAACCAATTCAGAAACCATCTTGATGATTCATGGTTTTTTGGGTTCTAGCTATGATTTCATTGATGTCATGAACCAACTCAAGGATCGTTACCACGTCATCGCCGTTGACATGATTGGTTTTGGATTATCGGAAAAACCCATTGAATTTAATTATGCAAAGCAAAATCAAGCTCAAGGGTTAGCTAATTTTCTTGATGCGCTAGAGATTGATGAAGTGACCATCATGGCCCATTCCATGGGTGGTGAGGTTTCTATTCATCTTGCTCATGATTTTCCTCAATACGTTAAAAAGATGATTTTAATTGGCTCGGGTGGATATGTCGAAGAGAGTCAAAATGGAGCGATGCCTACCAATATTCCGATGTTTGTTTACGATTATGTGGTCCGCAATTATTAT
>JBIIZK010000085.1:0-3255 GCA_044346305.1 Bacilli bacterium | reverse complement strand
CAAAGGCAAAATCTTTACTTTCTAATCCTAATGTTTTCAATTGTTTGATTAATGCCGCTTGTTCTTTTTGATTAAGCACATCAATTTTGGTAAATACAATTAAGACATTCATTAATCGATTTAAATCTTGGATAAATTGATTATCTGCTTCAAGAACATCACGTCGGCTATCCATTAAATAAAGAGCTAACCGTGGTTTAGCTTCCGTAAAGTATGGTTGCATCAATTCGTAAAAGCGCTGCATTTCTTGTTTACCATAGGCAGTAAATCCAAACCCTGGGGCGTCCACTAAGTAGCAAGCATGATCAACCATGTAGTAGTTTAAATACCTTGTTTTTCCAGGAGTGGATGATGTTTTTGCCAATTTACGTTGGCCTGTTAACGCGTTAATCAGACTACTTTTTCCAACGTTAGAACGACCAATAAAAATTAGTTCTGGTAAAGAAAAACGGGGGCGATCTTCTAATCGCACCACCGTTTTGATAAAGGTTGTCTTTTTAAAATCCATTATGCTTTCACAGATGGAGCTAGCGTGACTTCAATCGCTTCATCCACATTTTTGACATAAATAATTTTTAGATTTTCTTTAACTTCTTTTGCTAAGTCATCCACATTCTTTTTGTTTTCTTCAGGGATCAACACGGTTTTAATGCCGCTTCGTAAAGCAGCGATGGTCTTTTCTCGTAAACCACCTATGGCTAGAACATTACCGCGTAAGGTCACTTCACCCGTCATTGCCACTTCACTCGAAGCATGACGTCCGGTTAATGCCGAGATAATCGCCACCGTCATCGTCACCCCCGCAGAAGGACCATCTTTAGGTACTGCGCCTTCAGGAATGTGAATATGAATGTCACGTTCTTTAAACATTTTTGAATCAATCCCGTACTTGGTGGCATTAGCTTGAATATAATCCAACGCAATCGTTGCCGATTCTTTCATGACATCGCCTAGTTTACCGGTTAATACTAACCGTCCTGAACCAGGGAAATGATTTACTTCGATAGGAAGAATATCTCCGCCGTATTGGGTATAGGCTAATCCAGTGACAACCCCAACTTGTGACGTTTTTTCTTTCTTTGAATTGTCAAAGATTTCAACCCCAAGAAATTTTCTTACCACTGCAGGCGTCACTTTGATAGCTGTGATTTTTGGATCGGTGATGAGTTCAACAACTGCTTTGCGGCAGATGGAGGCAATTCGGCGTTCAAGTTCTCGAACACCAGCTTCGCGAGTATAGAATTCAATGATGGCTGAAAGTGCGTCTTTGCTAAAAGAAATTTGTTCCTTTTTTAACCCGTTGGCAAGCAATTGTTTTTCAATTAAATGGCGGGTGGCAATTTCAATCTTTTCTATTTCGGTATAGGAATTGACTTCAATCAATTCTAAGCGATCTCTTAATGGAGCTGGAATATCTTCTAGATAGTTGGCCGTGGCAATAAACATGACATTACTTAAATCGTAAACTTCTTCAATATAATTATCATTAAATGAAAAGTTTTGTTCTGGGTCTAACACTTCCAATAAAGCACTGGCAGGGTCACCTTTATAAGACGATGCTAATTTATCAATTTCATCAAGTAAGAAGACTGGATTAATGACACCACTCTTTTTCATCCCATTTAAAATTCTTCCAGGCATTGAACCAACATAAGTTCTCCGGTGGCCGCGGATTTCCGCTTCATCACTTATCCCACCTAAAGATGCTTTAAAGAATTTGCGACCTAAGGCTCTTGCAATGGAACGAGCAAGGGAAGTTTTACCAACCCCAGGCGGCCCGTAGAAGCATAAAATTGGCGCCTTTAAACTTCCGGTCATTTTTTTGACGGCTAAATATTCGATGATGCGTTTTTTAACTTTTTCTAATCCATAATGATCATCATCTAAAATGTTTTGAACATTAATCAAATCATCATTATCTGTGGTTCGTTGCCACCATGGTAAATCAAGCATCAATTCAACATATGCTTTAATCAAAGATGCTTCCAAACTACTTGCAGGCATCATTTCACCACGCTTTAATTCGGCGCGAACTTTGGTTTTGACATGATCAGGATATTGCCCAGACTCCAATCGTTTCAATAACGATTCCTCTGAATCCGTGGATTCAGGGTTTTCTCCTAATTCGGTTTTGATTGCTTTTAATTTTTCTCTTAAGAAGTACTCACGTTGGTTTTTTTCCGCAGATTTTCTAACCTCTTCTTGAAGGTGCTTATCGATATCAGCGATTTCTTTTTCTTCATTGACAGCATCCAAGACACTCTTTAATCGTTCATTGAGATCTAATGTTTCTAGGACCTTTTGTTTTTGTTCAACCGGCATTGGTAGTAAATTTGCGAGGATGTCAGCAATATCAGATGCGGCGACACCTTTTGAAAGTTGGCCAACAACTTCACGAGGTAAGCGATTGGTCACCGCTTGCATGCCTTCTAAGGAGGTAATAATATTTCTTACCAATGCGACTTCGGTTTTGTGATCACCAATCACGTCTTCCAATTTTTCAGCTTTGGCAGACCAGGTATCACCATTCTTGATGATTTCTGTAATAAGAATTCTTGCAATAGGTAGTACTTTTAAACGCGTGTATCTTTTTAATGAAGTGATGTTTGACATCCGGCAAATCGTGCCGACCATAAAAATATCCGTCGTAGAAGGTTCATCAATTTCAGGTGATTTTTGTGAAGTTACTAAAATTAAATCGTTACCATCTATTTTTGCTGCTTCGATTGCAGCCACAGAAAATGGACGACCAGCCTCAATCGATTGGGATTGGTTAGGAAATAAGACCATGCCTCTAGTGATCAACAAGGGCAATTCGTATGTTTCTTTTTTCATGGAATCCTCCGTTTAGCAAACAATGACTTTGAGTGCTAAAAATATTATAGCAAGGAATTTAGCACTTGCAAGTGATAAGTGCTAAGGATTAATGAATGACGTTCAATCCGATAATTAGGAATTAACCTTGATTAAGAATTCTTTAATATAACGATCACGGATTTCTGCGCGGAAGCGAGATAAATTTGGGGTGAGAATTTCCTTTACTTTTGCAAATTCCATCTTGTATTGTTCGGCAACTTTGGCAATTTCAAAATCAACAAGTTCATCAGTGACGTCTATGCTTTCTAAATCGGCAATCTTATTAGCAACAAGGCTTGCTCGTAAAATATCTTCTGCTTGTTGATGAAGTCGGTCGTGAAGGGTAGCTTCGGTTAACCCGCTAGCTTTTAAGTAAGCTTCCATGGATTGATTACGTTG
>JBIIZK010000052.1:0-5305 GCA_044346305.1 Bacilli bacterium | reverse complement strand
TATCAACCAGCATCGTGATACAATAAAGTTGTTAATGAAAGCTTAGTAGAATCGATTCAGGGATGAGTGAATAGTGAAACCACTCAAACGATTCAAAATTCACTTTCAATCAAATTAACCGTTGATGGCGTTAACATCTCAATTAAGTGCGGTCAAACGAACAAGGATGGTACCACGGCTTCGGTCGTTCCTTACGGATGACTTTTTTTATTTATAGGAGGATAACATCCATGATTGAAAACATGAATAAGATTTTAGCAAAGGGATTGGCTGCTATCGAAGCGGCCTCAGATTTAAACATTTTGCAAGAAGTGAGAAACACGTATCTCGCTAAAAAATCTGAACTCATGGGCGTTTTTTCATTATTAAAAGATTTGGATGGTGAAGCAAAAAAACAAGTGGGGCAATTGATCAATCAAGTTCGAGATCAGTTAACTCAAGCGTTAGAAACCAAACAAGCATTACTCCAAGAAGCTGCAATGATCGTAAAATTTAAAGAAGAAGTCATTGATATTAGTCAGCCAAGTGTTCAAGCAAAGCAAGGTGCAGTTAATCCCTTTTATTTAGTTGAACAAGCGATCACTGATGTCTTTGTCAGCATGGGTTATCAAGTTGCCGAAGGCCCAGAAGTGGAAACTGACCAATACAATTTTGAATTATTGAATATCCCAAAAGATCATCCTGCTCGAGAAATGCAAGATTCCTTATATTTTGATGACAATACTTTACTACGAACCCACACATCCCCTGTTCAAGCCCGGGTGATGCAAGCTAGTCAGGGCAAACCCATTCAAGTGATTTGTCCTGGAAAAGTTTTTCGACGCGATGAAGATGATGCTACCCATTCCCACCAATTTGGACAAGTGGAAGGATTGGTTGTTGCAGAGGGAATTAACTTAGGCCACCTGAAACAAACCTTACAAGTCTTTGCAAAAAAAATATTTGGAGAAAAAAGAGAAATTCGATTACGACCAAGTTTTTTCCCATTTACTGAACCGAGCGTTGAAATTGACGTCAGTTGTTTTGAATGTGGTGGCAAGGGGTGTTCCTTGTGCAAACAAACCGGTTGGATTGAAATTCTTGGCGGAGGAATGGTTCATCCTCGTGTCTTGTCTATGAACGGATACGATGCAAAAAAGATAACCGGATTTGCATTTGGTATCGGCATTGAACGCGTTGCTATGCTCAAATATGGCATTGATGATATTCGCCGATTTTATCAAAACGATCTTCGCTTTATTCAACAATTTAAACGGAAATAAAGGAGAAACCAATTATGAAATTTTCTTATCGATGGTTGTCTACTTTAGTTGACTTAAAGGATATCACGGCAGCGGATGTTGCTAATGCACTCAACCGCGCAGGCATTGAAGTTGAAACGGTTACTCCGTTAGTCAATGCTAGCCAAATTACAACTGGA
Source organism: Bacilli bacterium (assembly GCA_044346305.1). Taxonomy (GTDB): domain Bacteria; phylum Bacillota_I; class Bacilli_A; order RFN20; family CAG-826; genus UBA970. The sequence goes on along the minus strand of JBIIZK010000052.1, from coordinate 3,885 downwards.
TTAGTTAAACAAAGAACCCTGATTGAAGGTAGTGATCATTTATCCAAAGTCGTTGTCGATACAGGTCATCATGGTCAACGTGTCATTGTTTGTGGTGCTGCAAATATTCGTGAAGGTCAAAAAGTTTTGGTAGCTTTACCAGGAGCAATTCTACCAAAAGTAACCATTCAAGAAACGATCATCAAAGGCGTTGCTTCTCAGGGGATGATATGTGCATTAAATGAACTTGGATTAGATTCTAAATTTTTAACTCCAACCCAACTCGAAGGCATCGAAGTTTTAGAAGAAAAAACATCCATAGGAAATGATTTAATCCTTGATGAATTAGGGTTACTTGATACGATCATCGATTTAAAATTACTTGCCAATCGTCCTGACCTCTGGTCACTTGAAGGTATTGCTTTTGAAGTGGCCGCCTTATTAAAGAGGCCGTTAATCAAACAACCCATCAACGAGGTAAAAAATTTATTAAAGAGTGATTTTAGTATCGACATTCAAACGCAAAAAACAAAACAATTTTCCATTCGAGTCCTGAAAGGAATCATTCAAACACATTCACCCTCTTGGTTAAAACAAAGATTGATTGCTAGCGGGGTTCGCCCAATTTCTTTGTTGGTGGATATTGGCAATTACGTGATGTTGTTAACTGGACAACCACTCCATATGTATGACTTGAATAAATTACCTAGACCATCATTAACGTTATCTGAGGAAATCCAAAGCTCATTTGTTGCCTTAGACCAACAATCATACGCATTACAAAAAGGCGATATCGTCATCACCAGTGGTGATCAGATTATGTGTTTAGCAGGAGTAATGGGTGCTCACCATTGTGCTGTGGATGCTTATTCAACAAACATTGCCATTGAAGCAGCTGCATTTGATCCTGCTAGTATTCGCAAAACAGCCAATCGGTTAAATTTGATATCGGATGCCTCGGTTCGTTTCGCCAAAGGAATCAATCTAGATGATTTTGAACGCGTATTAACTTTAGCTACTTCTATGATTACTTCGATAACCAAGGTTAAGGACGTTTACCAAACTGTGACGATCAATCATTTAACTCCTTTGGTGAAGGAAGTGATTTGGCAACCCGCTGATATTAATCGATTATTAAGTACGAAATTTTCTGAAGAAATCATGGTTCATGCGTTAAAACAATTTGGCATTGTTTCAACCAAACAAGCAGATGGTTATCACGCATCCATTCCACGCCATCGTCAAGATATAACCGGAGTTGCAGATTTGGCAGAAGAAGTGATTCGGTTACTTGGATTTGAAACCATCGAAAGTACCCCGATGCCAACAATTATTCAAGCAGGTGGATATCAAGAAAAACAAGAAAAGATTCGTATGATTAAACAATATTTATCGAGTCAAGGGATCGATGAAACCATCACGTATTCCTTGGTTGAATCTACGTTATTGAACCGCTTTAATCTGCTTGGCCATCAAGAACCATTGGTTTTAAAAAATCCACTATCGGAAGAACGTAAACATGTACGAACCGACGTCTTAGGTTCACTGATTGAGGTCGTTCAATATAATGTTGCTCGCCAAGTGAGTGAAGGTAAAATTTTTGAATTATCACAAATTGCTCACAGGCAAGGCAATGGATTTCAACTTGGATTGGTGCTTTTTGGAGAACCCTCTCGTCGAGGCGCGATGCAAAAACAACCGTATTCGTTTTACGATACCAAAGGCATCATCGAAGGATTATTAACGGTATTGGGTATTGAAGCTAGTCGTTTTCAATGGGTGGTTGAACCATCCATGTCAACGATCATTCACCCTGGTCGAAGTGCCAGTTTAATGATTCAAAATCAACCGATGGGCGTCATTGGTCAATTAACGCCGTCTATTCAACAAACCTATGATTTAGGTAAATCACCTGTTTTTGTTGCCCAACTTGATTTAAAGGCAATTCTTGAATTAAAAACAAGTGCAATGAAACTCAAAGCAATCCCACGTTTTCCTTCTGTCACCAGAGATCTGGCATTTTATGTCAGTGATCGTTTACCTTTTTCCACCATTGTCAAAGCAGTCAAAAAAGCGGGAAAGAAATTAGTCGATGAAGTCTTATTATTTGATCTTTTTCAAGGCAGCCAATTACCAAAAGGACAAGTCGCCATGGCGATTCGAGTTATTCTATTAGATGAACAAAAAACTCTCCAAGAAGAAGAAATTAATCAAACGATTTCAGCGATTAAAAGTGCCCTGGTCAGTGATTGCCAAATTCAGTTAAGAAGTTAATCCGATTTCTATACCATTCAAAATTTAGCAAACATGTAAAAAATGTTTGCTTTTTCTATTGTTGACCATATAATAAAAGCATGGTGGGAGGAAGTGGGATAAATGTTCTTCGGTAATTATCAATACACAATTGACGATAAAGGCAGACTTGTCATTCCATCAAAAATGCGATCGGAATCGGGTCCAGTCCTATTTGCCATGCGTGGATTTGAACATTGTTTATCACTTTATACTCAAGCCACTTTTGCTCAATTTGTTCAACAAATGAATCAATATGACTATAACCAAGTCAATGTTCGGCAATATTTAAGAGCGGCATTGGCATCCGTGATTGAGTTAACCATCGATGATCACGGTCGGATTCAAATTCCATTAGATACCCTTAAAGCATTTAAACTTGAGAAGAACGTCAAAATCGTTGGAATTAATGACCATATTGAAATTTGGGGTGCCCAAGTTTGGGAATCCTACCATTCTGAAGCTGCAAAGCAATTTGAAAGTCATGCAGCTAATTTAAATAAAAAATGAACGAACATCAACCCGTGTTACTCACGGAAGTTATTCAAGGATTAAATATAAGACCTGATGGGGTTTATTTAGATTTAACCATTGGTAGAGCCGGGCATGCAACCAAGATTTATGATCAATTAAAAAATGGAACTTTGCATGGGTTTGATCAAGATATAACCGCGATTCAAACTTTACAAGATTGGGTTAAACAACACCCACGTGCGCAGCTTGTTCATGATAATTTTACAAATTTTCCTCGTTACCTTGAAAAAATCGGCGTTACTAAAGTCGATGGCATTCTTCTTGATTTAGGGGTTTCAAGTCCTCAGTTTGATGTCCCTGAAAGAGGATTTAGTTACCGGTTTGATGGGCCTCTTGATATGCGAATGGATCAACGCCGCACAATAACCGCAGCCTCCATTCTTGAAACCTCTGACCTTAAAACCTTAAGTAATATGTTTCGAGATTATGCGGATGAAACATTTGCATATCCAATCGCAAAAGCGATTATTAATACCAGAGTAAGCAACCCGATTAAAACCACATTTGCATTGGTCGATTTGATTAAACGAGTCAAACCTAAAAAGGCTTTATCGAAAAAAGGTCATCCTGCAAAACAAGTTTTTCAAGCGTTACGGATTGCAGTGAATGATGAAATGAACGTTCTAAAAGAAACGCTAACTGCTTCGGTTGCTGCTTTAAAACCTGAAGGAAGGCTTGCCGTGATAAGTTTCCATTCTGGTGAAGATCGAATCGTGAAGCAAATGTTTCAATCATTGACTGTCAGTGAAGGAAGTCGCCATGGTCTTCATGCGTTCTTACCAAATACGCCATTACTTTTTAAAAAAATAAAACCTTACCCAGTTCTCCCAAGTGAAGCAGAAGTTAAGACCAATCATCGTTCTGAAAGTGCAGTACTAAGAATTATAGAACGGAAAAAAGATGAAGAGTAAACTCTACAAAACCCATCGAAAACCTTCCTATTATCGTCTGAGACGATTAGGATATTTTTCCTTGTCTTTGATGATTGCTACCATCATGGTTGTGGTCCCTTTGACGCTTGCCCAAGCAAGTACATCATCCAGTTCAAGTTCTCTCACCCCTTCTACAAGTGAGGTGTCC
>JBIIZK010000051.1:0-5369 GCA_044346305.1 Bacilli bacterium | reverse complement strand
TCAAGATATTAGGCCAATTTAGAGATAAAACGCCACCAACCTGGTCAAAAAAACCTTCAGGGTTGGCGATGATGTCATTGAGAATATTTCGAATATAAAGCGGAGACAACAACGTGAAGACAACTGAGATGGTAATGATAACGGCCACAAAAATAAGCGAAGCTAAATAAGGTTTAAAGTCGGCAACTAAACGACGAAGTGTGCCTTTAAAGTTTTTGGGTTTTTCATTTTCGGTAAGCCCACCCATCCGGCCATATCTTGGTCCTGCCATTAGGTTTGACTCCCTTCTGTCTTCATGTCGTTATGCGTTAAAGCTAACGTTTTTTCTACTTCTTCTGGATCCAATTGAGAATAAACAATTTCTTTATAGATGCTGCAAGAGGTTAACAATGCCTGGTGTTTACCTTGACCAACAATTTCTCCTTCGTGGAGAACCACAATATGATCGGCATCAATAATTGTACTCACCCGTTGGGCAACAATGATGACCGTGGCAGAGTTCGTATAACTCTTCAATCGATTTCTTAAACGGATATCGGTTTTATAGTCTAAAGCAGAAAATGCATCATCAAAGACATAAATTTCTGGTTTTTTCACCAATGCTCGAGCAATGGCTAACCGTTGTTTTTGACCACCAGAAAAGTTTTTTCCCGTTTGAGACACTTGCACATTCAATTGTTCAGGATACTTTTTAATAAAGTGATCCGCTTGGGCAACTTCAAGCGCTTGCCAAATATCGTCATCGGTGGCATTGGGTTTACCAAAGCTTAAGTTTTGCTTGACCGTCCCTGTAAATAACAACGCTTGTTGTGGAACAAAGCCGATTTTGGAACGAAGATCAGTTTGTTTCATGTCTTTCACATCCACATCATCAATGAGGACTTGACCACCCGACACATCAAAGAATCTTGGGATTAAATTAATGATGGAAGATTTTCCACTGCCCGTCGAACCAATGATTGCAGTGACTTGTTTTGGTTTAGCGGTGAAGGAAATGTTTTTTAGAGTTGGTTGTTGTGAATCTTTAAATTGGAACACCACATTTTTAAATTCAACCCGACCTTGATTGTTCTTGGAGGTCTTAGGGTTGGTTGGATCCACAATCGAAGAATCGGTATCAAGCACTTCATTAATTCGTTTTGCCGACGCTCTTGCTCTTGGTAACATGATTAAAATTGCGGCAAACATTAATAAAGAAAACATCAGCGTACTTGAATATTGAGCGGTGGACAAAATATCACCAAAGGCAATATTAACCTCACCAATCGCTAAGGTTTGGCCATCAAAGGTGGCAAAACCAACAAAGAAAATAGATAAGTATGTTAGATCAAAAATTAATGAGACAAATGGGTTTAAATAAGACATGGTTCGGCTAACATGCATGTTGGTTTGTGTGAGTTCTTCATTAGATTTGGCAAATCGAGCCGCTTCTTTCTTTTCTTGGTTAAAAGCACGAACCACACGAACACCGGTAAGGTTTTCACGAAGAACAAGGGTTAATTGGTCTACCTTCTTTTGTACTTTTTCAAATAAAGGTGAGGCGATTGAAAAGGTAATGCCAATCGCGATGAAGATTAAAGGAACAGACACTGCAAACACAAAGACAAGGAGAGGATTGGTTCCTAAGGTTAACGTGATGGCCGTAACCAAAGTCACAGGTGTGGTGATAATGATTCTTAAACCAAAAAGAAAAATACCTTGAATTTGTTGAACATCATTCGTGGTTCGTGTGATTAAACTTGAAGTGCCAAATTTTTCAAATTCAGTTAAAGAGAGGCGGTTCACCTTTTGAAAGACCGCATCGCGAACATTTTTTGCAAAACCTGTCGCAATCGAAGAGTTTAATAATGCATTGCCAATTGCTAAGGCAATAACCCCCAAGGAAAGGGCCAACATCCATAAACCAGTCATGAGGATTTCACTCGTAGGTTTATTGGTTAAGACGAGGTTGGTGATGATACCGACATTGCGTGGGATTTGTAATTGTAGAAACGCCATCGCTGCAAATCCAAAGGAGATGAGCACCAAACGTTTCCATAACGGCAAGACATATTTAAATATTTTTATCATAATTGCTTATACCAATATACTCTTCTTTTTTAAAAATTAAAGCGATTTAAGTTGTCTAACCTCGTCTGCAGTGAGCTCTCTAAATTCACCCGGTTTTAACTCAGCAAGATTTAATGGACCAACCGCAATCCGTTGTAATTGAACCACCGTGTATCCAAACTTAGAAAACATACGTTTCACTTGGTGGAACTTTCCTTCAAAAATAGTTAAATGTGCCTCTTTTCTACTTGGTAGAATCGTTAACTTGGATGGAAGAATCTTATCTTCTTCACCTAAACCAAACCCTTTGGAAAAGGTGTCCACCAAGACATCATCGATGGGTGAATTGACTTCCACTAAGTAGGTTTTAGAAACATCATGTTTCGGTGAGGTAAGGTGATGGGTGAGTTTGCCATCATCGGTTAATAAAATAAGACCAGTGGTGTCTTTATCAAGTCGCCCAACGATATGGAGGTCGCGGTGTTCAAACCCAATCACTAAACTCATCACGGTAGGATCTTTGCGATCTTCTCTCGCGGAGACATATCCTGCAGGTTTATTTAATAATAGATAAACAAACCCTTGATAAGACACAGGACTTTCGTCTACCAAGACCTTATCTTGGTCGGGATTGACATTCACACCACTGCCAAAGACAACTTCTGCATTAACGGTGACCACACCCATTTTGATGAGGTTTTTCACTTCACTTCTTGTGCCAACGCCAGCATGAGCAAGGAATTTATCTAGTCGCATAACGTTTATTTAACTCCAAACTTATCCAAACACCTGATGCCAAAGTGATCAAAGCAAAGATCACCATGATCAGGTTAAGATTTTCGTAGACGGGAATCATTTCGTAATTATAAAAAATGGCGACCAGTGATCCAAGGATAAAACCAAATACGGCAAGATTGACTTCATTTCGATAGTGGGTAAGTAACCACTTCATCAGCACACTAATCAACGCAAAACCACCCAACGCCCCAATCCCTAGTAAACCAAAATTAATGACTTCCGGAAGCAACCCATTCATATCAAATAAGTTTTCAAGCAGTCGTCTTAAACTTGATAAGACTGGTTCATAAAATCCAATCGACAATAACAACATCGATCCAGAAATGCCAGGAACCACAAATGCGGAAACACCAAGTAAACCTACCACCAACAAGGATAATTTTGGTAGGAACGCATCTCCGGTTAACACTGAAGTTGCATCGAGTTCACCAATCACTGAAAATACACCTAATAGCATCGCAACGATTGCAGGCACGACTAAAAATACCAACGATTTGGCATTAAATGTTCGCGGTAAGTCTTTTCTAAGTTGAGGCAAGCTACCAATAATAAAGCCGGCAAACAAAGTCACCGTTGGAAATGGCGCATACATTAATGCTAACCCCATGGGATAACTTAATACACCAATCGCGACAATAACCCCAACGCCAACAGGCAATAACACTTGTAGAGATTGTTTGGTGTGACGGCGAATGGATACAATCGCATCAATAATTTGATCATAAATCCCAAGCATAAAGGCAATGGTTCCACCAGAAATCCCAGGAATGATCGCCGCGGTTCCAATCGCTAATCCTTTAAGAAGATAAGACATAAAATTTGGTTTTGTCATCATGAATTACATGCTCAAGTATAGCACTCGTGATAGAATAATATCGCAAGGAAAAACCAATGAAACTGATTGTTGGACTCGGAAATCCAGGAATGGAATATGCAAGAACTCGTCATAACATGGGGTTCATGGTTTTAGATGCTTTAGCAAAAAAATGGCAAGCGGGAAATTTTAAAGTTAATTTTCAAGGTGAATCTATCATTCAAACGAATCACGATTGCATTTTATTTAAACCAACCACATTTATGAACGCAAGCGGAACCGCAGTCCAATTGATCATGCAATTTTATAAAATCACGCCGCAGAATGTTGTGGTTGTCTATGATGATCTAGCGTTAGAACCAGGAAAAATTCGTCTTCGATTGAGTGGATCAAGTGGCGCTCATAACGGCATCCAACATATCATTGATGTCTTAGCAACCCAAGACATTAAACGAATTCGAGTTGGCATTGGTGCAGTGCCCATTCAAGACAAAGGCAAAGATTATGTCTTAGGTATTCCCTCAAAAGACGATCAACTCAAAATCAACCAAGCAATTATTGATGCGACGTCTGCCATTGAAGATTACCTCACCCATGATTTTTCTCACGCGATGAACCGATTCAACCGAGGTAGCCAAGACTGAAATTATTACTCAACACCCTTCAATCTATCAAAATCACCACCCCCCTGTTAGAGAAAAAGGGGCTTTTTCATTTGGACGACACCATCGGGATTGCTCTGGTAGTTGCCGCAGCATATCAACAAAAACCTCAAAGCATTCATGTGGTCACCTCTAATTTATATAATGCTCAAAAAGTGTATGACCTATTAACGAGTCTTGTCGGTGAAACCCATTGCTTGTTTTATCCCGTTGATGAACTGTTAAGAGCGAACACCATCGCCAACAACAAAGAAATGTTAGCTCAACGACTCTTTGTCATGAGTCAATTGTTAACCAAAAAACCATTCATCACCGTTACCCACACCGCAGGAATTCTTAAATATTTACCGAACCCCACCTATGTAGAAAGTTTAAAACTATCTTTTAAATTAGGTGAAACCAAAACCATCCAACACATCAAAAAATTATTAATCGCATCAGGGTATCAACGCGTAAATAAAGTTGATGCATCGCTCCAATTTGCAGTTCGTGGAGACATTTTAGATGTTGCTAGTGTCAACCTTCCTCATCCGGTTCGAATTGAATTTTTTGGTGAAGAAATTGAAAGCATCCGCTACTTTGACATCGCCACGCAAACCTCTTTTGAAAGCATTCACTATGTGGAAATCTTGCCTGCGAGTGATATTTTATTTACCCCTGATGAGCGTGGATCTCTTGAACACAAACTATTGACCCAACTAAGCAATGATTTAAAAATCATTGGACCCGATAAGTTTAATAACTTGGAAACCATCACCATGGCGGACTTACAAGCAATCCAGCAACACCAAACTAACAATCACCATTACCGTTATTTAGCGTTTGCCCAAGCCCATCATTTTTCCATTTTGGACTATCAACCTAATGCAGTTACCTTGGTTGCTAACCAAGAACAAGTTGAAAGCACCGCCAAGTTGTTACTTGAAGAAGGTTGGTCCTATTTCCAAGAATTATCCGCAGAAGGTCGCCAGTTAACTCACTTACAAATGTATCGACCCCTTGATCGTGTTCTTGCAACTATATCCCCTGTTTTGTACAACCAAGAA
>JBIIZK010000050.1:0-5385 GCA_044346305.1 Bacilli bacterium | reverse complement strand
ATGGTCTTGGTCTTTGTGTCCGTTCCAATTTCAACCATCCTTGCGTTGTTAATTGCGGTTGCTTTAAACTCCATCAAAGGTTTACAAAAAATCTTTCAAACCATTTTCTTCTTACCTTATGTGACCAACGCTCTTGCCATCGGGATGGTATTTAATGTGATGTTTTCTCATCCATTAGTATCCGGTATTGCTGCTGAAGGGCTGATTAACACATTGTTTCAAACTAGCATTGATTGGGTTGGACCGACTGCAACATATGATCGGTGGATGTTGGTTGTTCTAATTTATTCTATTTGGAACGGTTTAGATTTTAAAATTCTTGTCTTTATTGGTGGATTACAAAGCATTTCAAAACAATATTATGACGCTGCTAAGGTTGATGGTGCTCCTAAAAAGAGAGTTTTTTCAAAGATTACGATACCTTTACTTTCTCCGATTATTTCCTACATTCTCGTCACCTCTTTTATAGGCGCATTCAAATCGTATGAATCCGTTCTTGCTGTGGTTGGTTCTTCCGGCAGAAATTTAGATCGTGACCGGTGGACTGCAGTTGCCTATATTTACGATAAAATTGGGGTTGCAGGTGTTGATTTAAATGGAATTTCTTATTACTCCCGTGGGGCGGCTTCTGCGGTTGTATTGTTTGGGATTATCATGGTGTTTACATTCTTTAATTTATACATCAGTAAGCGAACGGTTCATTATTAAAAAAAGGAGGATGATTATATGATTTCTCTTGCCTCTTTACCCCAACAAGATTATCAAAGTTCTAAGCTGAAAATTCAGCGTAGAAACAAGTTTTTTTCCGACGTTATTACGTATTCTTTTTTGACCGTCATGGCGATTATCATTATTATTCCATTCTATTGGATGCTCAATGTGTCTTTTCAAAGTAACAATGAAGTATTAAATTCCTTAAATGTTAGTTTCTTTCCAAAGGTCTTTTCTCCTCAAAACTACGTCAATACATTTTTCTATAGTTCGGCTGCTCAAGGAAATATCGATTTTTCCAGGTATTTACTTAACACGACCATTGTTGCTGTTTTTAGCACCCTTGGCGGTACATTATTTTCCATCTTCGTTGCGTTTGCATTGGCTCGATTAAATTTCAAAGGTAAAAATTTAATATTTACTATTTTACTAGCAACAATGATGATTCCTGGAGAAATGCTTGTCATTTCAAACTTTGTGACCGTTTCTCGTTTGGGATGGGTGAATGCTAACAATGAAGGGTCTTATTTAGCGGTGATCATTCCTTTCCTTGTTTCGATTTTCCATATCTATTTATTAAGACAAACCTTTAAACAGATCCCTAATGAACTTTACTATGCTGCTAAAGTTGATGGTTGTTCGGATTTTAAGTATTTATGGCAAATCATGGTACCGATGGCGAAATCCTCTATTGTCACTATTATTATCCTTCGAGTGATGGGGACCTGGAATGCCTATATTTGGCAAGACTTAGTTGCCAATGAAAAATATAAGATGATTACCACATGGTTAAGAAGTTCTTTTGTTGATTCAGATGCCACTGGTTCTGGTCGGGTCTTGATCAATTACCAAATGTCCGCAACCGTCATCGTCACTGTTCCTTTACTTTTCTTGTTCTTTTTCTTCAGAAAATACATCATGAAGGGGGTTTCTCGTAGCGGGATCAAAGGTTAACAATTTCTTAACATTTCAGTGTCTCGTATTTTTTTTTGAATGTTATAATTTCAAAGGAGGAAGTTAAATGCATATTTTTAAGCAAAGTAGCGCCATTATTTTATTAGTCGCAGTCGGAATGATTTTAAGTTCCTGTGACGTAAGAAACTCTTCTGATGGCAACTTAAGTTCGAATCAACCTGTTATTCAAAAACTAGTTGATTGGCATGAACTCTCACCGGATACAACTTTCAACACCAATAACAATGTTTCGATTACTTTTTGGCATCGTATGGGTGCCTCAAGTCAGTTGATTGTCCAACGCTGGATTAACGAATTTAAAGTGCTTTATCCTAATGTCACCGTGATTGAGGAAAAAGTGGCAACTGATTATAACGGCCTTTCGAGTAAAGTTGCTTTATCGATTGCCTCTGGGACCGATCCTGATATCGTTGAAAGTTATCCAGATCATGTGGCCCGATATGCTCAAGCAAAATCTCCTTTGGCATTAAATCATTTTATCGATCATCCAACTCTTGGGTTAAGTGATGAAGAAGTGGCTGATTTTTTACCTGGTTTATGGAGTGAAGGCCAAAGTTATGATAATGCTGGCACGATTCTCTCTTTACCATTTACAAAATCTTCAGAAGGATTCTTCTATAATAAAGCCTACTTTGACTTACATGATTATGATGTACCAACCACTTGGGATGAAGTCTTTACCATTGCGGAAGATATTAAAACTAGAGAAGCGGATGCAATTCCGTTTGGATATGACTCAAGCGACAACCTATTTATCACCGCCTCGAAACAATGGGGTGCTCCTTATACTGGTTACAACCTTAGTACAGGCAATGGTGAAGTTCAATTTAACAATCCTCAATCCAAAGCCATGGTGAAATATTTTAAAGATAAGGTCGACCGTAATTTAATGATTACTCGAGACTTAAATGGTGAATCATTCACCTCTGATATCTTTAAGACAAACCAAAAACTTTATATGTATGTTGGTTCTACGGGTGGGACTCGATATGCAATTGAAGGAATGGCAGCCAATGTCTTTAATAATGGCGCATTTAAAGTTGGTGTTGCCCCATTACCTTCTAAGGACGCATCGGTGAAAGCTCAAATTCAACAAGGTCCTAATATTAACTTATTAAAGAAAGCAGATGAACAACGCATGATTGCAGCTTGGTTATTTGCAAAGTATATGACCTCTGCAGAAAACAGTGCCCAATTTGCGATTCCTTCAGGTTATGCTCCTATCCGTTACTCATCCTATGAAACAACCTTATGGACGAACTATGTGAATCAAGTTGTAGAAAATCCAACCACGATGTCTCAAGCGGTTGCAAAACTTGTTAAAGAATCTATTGAAATGTTTTTAGAAAACGGTGATGTTTTCTTTACATCCGCTGTCTTTAATTTAAGTAGTAAAACCCGTACTGAAGTCGGTGTATTGCTTACAAAAATCTTGGCTTATAAAGGCACAGACTTAGATGCGTTTATCAATGCTGAGTATCAAGATAGTCTTGATTTCATTATTAATTAGCCCAATCCTTAAAGGAGGAAAACATATGTTTAAAAAAATGGGTATGACGTTAGTTGTTGTCGGTGCCATTACGCTCTCTGGTTGTGTAGCGGCATCGTCTTCGAGCCAACCTACTTCGAGTGTTGCCGTAGATCCCGCGACTGCAAAATTACAAAGTGCATTTGATTCATTAGGTGGCTTAATTGCTGATGCCACAAACATTACAACAGGTTTTCAAGTTCCAATTAGTCTTGCAAATGGCGTTACTGCCACTTGGTCTTCAGCTGAACCTGGTGTCTTAGGTTTCTCAACCACGCCAGTCAATGGATTAATCAATGCCACCGTCAATCGTCCTGCTAAAGGCAATGGGGATGCCTCATTTAATATTTTTGCGGACTTATCGATTGCTGCAGAATTAACTGCTGGTAATTTAACACGTCGTTGGACAAAACCAGTCACTGTGAAACAAAGCACGGTAGATCTTGTTGTGATTAATTCGATTGCCGATATCCTTGCTTTAAGAGATCCAGCGCTTGACCGAACCTTGAATGTAACATTAGCTAACTTAACGATCTTTGCCAAATCTGGCGGGGAAGCATTTGCTTATGACGGCACGGGTATTATCCAAATATATCGCGGCGCTGCTGAAAATTTAACCGTTGGTAAAGTCTATACCATTTCCGGTTTGATCGACTGGTATTTTGGTATTTGGGAAATTGTTGATTCCACTGCCGAAGAAACCTTGAATGCGACTCCACGAATTCCTACCAAAGAAACTATCACTGGCGTCTTGGGTAAAGTTCAACGTCTTTCTGGAGAAGGGGCTGAATTATCCGCAGGGCTTACCGCTGCTGCTGGTAACTTTGAACCAATTTTTGCCAGAGTGACTGGTAAAGTTGCTGTGATTGCAGATCGTCCAGCCAATTACAATACTTATATTCTTGATAAAGGCATGGAACCAGCTGCGTTTGTTGCTGGTACTGCCACAGTTCCTGCAAACGCCTTCCTCGTTTACTATCAAACAGTCAATTATGACTTAATTAAAGCCTACAATGGTATTGAAATTACCATCGATGTGGTGATTTATACGTTCCGTTCTGATCAACGTGCCTTTGCCGTTTACTATGTCGGTGGTCCAACTGGCATTACCGCTAACTTAACTGATGCTCAAGCACAAACGATTGATGGCGCAGCGATTAGCTTACCAGCATCGATTACCGATGCGACAACCCTAACCTTGCCATCAACTGGTACCAATGGTGGAAGTACCATCACGTGGTCTTCATCACATTCGAACGTGATCAATGCAACCACAGGCGTTGTTACCATTCCTAGTCCAGCCGTTGTTGTGACCTTAACTGCATCGATTCAAAAAGGTGCTGCTACTGCGATTACGCTAACCTTTGAAGTTGTGGTTGGACAATTGGAAAATACCACGATGGCTGCTTTATTAACGAAGTCTGTTGGAAACGTTGCTTATTCAGAAGCTGAAGTTGTTTACTTAGCCACAGATAAGAGGTCTGCAGTGTTAGCAGATGCCACAGGTTATGGCTATATCTTTAACTCTGTTGCCTTAAATATTACCTTAGGTCAATTCATCGGTGCCAGCTATACCGTTGGAATTTTCCGCGGATTAGTCCAAATGACTGCGGTGAAATTAGTCACTCCTAAAGGCGTTGATCCTAACATTACCCCAGTTGCTCAAGTGATGACCGTAACTCAAGCATTACCTTACACCACAGCAACCGCATGGGCCCCAGCGCTTGTTACCATGGAATTGGTTGGATATGCGAGTGGCGATTTCACTAATGGTTACTTAGCAGGTTTTGGAACTCGATTTGTTCAAACCAACGGAGCACCAAGCACTTTAAGAGACAAGAAATTTACCGTGACAGGTTGGTTAACTGGTCGTGGAAGTGCAACCCCAGCACAATCTCTCACGTTAATTTCAACGCTTGACTATACAGCTGTTGCTGCAGCTGCTACCAATCCTACCGATGCTGAAAAATACGCTCTATCTGTTGAACGTTTTGTTGCTCCGGCTGCAAACAATGCAGTAACTGCAAATTTAACGCTTCCAACTACCGCAACTTATGGTACGGTTGCATGGACTTCTGATACCCCATCTGTCATATCTAATGCTGGGGTGGTTACGCGACCAGCATCAGGTCAACCTGACGCGACTGTGAAATTGTCTTATGTTATTACAG
>JBIIZK010000049.1:0-5398 GCA_044346305.1 Bacilli bacterium | reverse complement strand
AAGTCTGCAACGACATAAAGGGCAACTTTAAACCATCTTGGAAGTTTTTTCATTGCTAGATGCTTGATAAGGGTTTGAGTAAACTTACTGTCCGTTTCACAATCGAGATTGCAAGTTCTTTGTTGATTTCGCCCTTGAGATAACGATAGATTAATCGAGCAATATCTTTGGCAATTTCTTCATTAGCACCACGGGTGGTCAACGCTGCAAAACCAATGCGAACACCAGAGGTGACTTGTGGTTTTTCTTGATCGTTGGGCAGCATGTTTTTATTTAATGTTACTCCGATATCATCAAGTCTAAGTTGAGATTCTAATCCAGTTAATCCAAAAGATTGTTTGGTATTAACTAAGAACAAATGTGTCTCTGTTCCAGAAACCACCGCTCCTAATTTTGCAAATTCTTCTGCACAAGCTTTGGTGTTGCTTAAAATTTGTTTAGCGTATTGTTTAAAAGTTGGTTCAAGGGCTTCTGCATACGCTTGAGCTTTGGCGCCGATGACATGCATCAATGGCCCACCTTGCGCTCCTGGAAAGGTTGCAGAATTAATTTTTTTAATCAACTCTTCTGAATTGGTTAAAATCATCCCGCCACGTGGACCACGAATCGTTTTATGAGTCGTGGATGTAACCACATCCGCATATGGAAACGGGGATGGGTGAACGCCAGCGGCAACCAATCCGGAAATATGCGCCATATCGACCATAAAGATTGCCCCGATTTCTTTAGCAACATGACTAAAGATTTCATAATTGGTCAGGTAAGGGTACGATGAGAATCCTGCAATGATGAGTTTTGGTTTTTCTAGACGAGCTAAGGCCACCATCCCTGGATAATCAATCTTGCCGTTTGATAACAAACCATAATGAATAAATTGATATAGTTTTCCAGAGAAGTTGAAACCACTTCCGTGGGTAAGGTGACCCCCTTCATTGAGTCCCAAAGACATGATCTTATCACCTGGTTTTAGCAAGGCACTATAAACAATAAAGTTTGCACTGGAACCAGAGTGAGGTTGAACATTGGCGAATCGGCACGCATAAAGCTGGCACGCCAAATCAATGGCAATTTGTTCGACTTTATCAACATGAACACAACCACCGTAGTATCGTTTACCTGGAAAGCCTTCTGCATATTTATTCGTAAGGATAGATCCTTGGATCGCCATGACTTTGGACGAGGTGTAATTTTCAGAAGCAATCAGCTCAAGACCTTCGTCTTGTCTGGTTTTTTCTAATTCAATGTATTGATTAATAATCGAAGTGTAATCCATAGATCCTCCTATAAACATATATAGATGAATGGTCCATAAGGGTAGCCAATGTATGTGCCCCCACATCCTTCATAATTTTAACTTAAAAAGACATAAATTGCTAAAGTTTAAATTCTTAATCACTTTCGTTTGTTTTTGTACTTATTGTCTTTATAATAAGAAAGTATCTTCAGGGTAGGGTGTAATTCCCAATCGGCGGTAAACCCCGCGAGCAGCAATGCAGGAACTTGTGAAATTCAAGTGGCGACCGTAAAGTCTGGATGAAAGAAGATTTACTTTTTTCTTGTTGAACCCTGAACTTACCAAAAGGTCAGGGTTTTTCATTGAAAAAAAGGACGGATGTTGATTTTATGCGTCAAGCACTCATGCTTGCTGCATTAGGAAAAAATCTTGTTGGAGATGGTCCAATGGTGGGTGCGGTTTATGTAAAAAACCAACACATCATCACCAAAGGTTTTCACCAACAACAGTATGGACTTCATGCAGAGTTTGATGCATTTAAAAATCAAGACTACGATGTCAACGGAGCCACACTTTATGTCACGTTAGAACCTTGTGCCCATGATGATTATTTTCCTTCATGTGCTCAATTTGTCATTAGAAAAGGGATAAAAAAAGTCTATATTGCCTCCTTAGATCCAAATCCAATTGAGAATGGGGATGGAGTTCGCCTCCTGGAAGACGCTGGCATTGAAGTCATCACTGGTCTGATGGATGAAGAAAATCGATTGCTAAATGAACGTTACTTTGAAAGGTTTAAATAAATTATGTTTTCAGGAATTATCGAAACCGTTGGACGTATTCAAAAAATTGAGAAACTCAATGCTGGATTTCGCTATACAGTTGAATCAGGAAAGATTTTAAAAGGAACCAAGATCGGGGACTCCATTGCCCATGATGGTATTTGTTTAACTGTCATCAAAAAAGGTTGGCGAACTTACCAAGTAGAAGTGATGAATGAAACTATTTCAAAAACTGCGCTTTCTCTATGGAAACAAGGCTCAGGGATAAATTTAGAACGGGCACTTGTTCCTTCGCAGCGAAATGGCGGTCACCAAGTTTCTGGCCACGTTGATGGAATCGGCACGATTCAACAATTACGGCAAGATGGGATTGCGACGATTGTCACCATTTCATTGCCTGAATCACTCACGAAATACATGATTGAGAAAGGCAGTGTTGCCCTTGATGGCATCTCTTTAACATTAACCAAAGTTACCTCCAACCAATTTGAGGTTTGGATCATTCCTCACACCAAAGCCAACACGACGCTATTACAAAAAAAGATTGGGGACCCTGTCAACATCGAAGTCGACATGATTGCAAAGTACATTGAGAAATTGAGCAAACGATGAACCAACTTTTTTCAACATTAGCTCAAGCCATTCAATCCCTTAAAAAAGGTAAAATCATTATTCTTGTTGATGATTTAAATCGTGAGAACGAAGGTGACTTTGTGATGGCGGCACAGTTTGCAACTGAGAAAACCATTAACACCATGATCACGTTAGGTAAAGGATTAGTCTGTGCACCCATTCATCATGACGTTGCAAAGAGGCTCTCACTGCCACTCATGGTCACATCGAATACTGAATCTTTTCGAACGGCTTTCACAATATCCGTTGATGCAATATCATC
Source organism: Bacilli bacterium (assembly GCA_044346305.1). Classification (GTDB taxonomy): domain Bacteria; phylum Bacillota_I; class Bacilli_A; order RFN20; family CAG-826; genus UBA970. The sequence goes on along the minus strand of JBIIZK010000049.1, from coordinate 2,487 downwards.
CACCACAGGCATCAGTGCTCAAGAAAGAGCGGATACCTTGACACGATTAGCAAATCCAAATGCTAAGCCACAAGATTTTGTTCGACCTGGTCATATCTTTCCTCTGATTGGTAAATCCGGTGGCATCAAACAAAGACCTGGTCATACGGAAGCTTCATTACGATTGATGGAACTTGCTGGATTAAATCCTGTTGCTGTTATTTGTGAAATCATTCTTCCTAATGGCAAAATGGCAAGAAGACCAAATTTGTTTAAGATAGCAAAGCAATTAAAGATGCCAATCCTAGACATTAGTCAACTCATGAACCCTTAAGGAGGTATCACTTATGAAAAAAATTCATATCATCGTTTCAGAATTTAATAACCCCATTCCAGAACAATTACTTCAAGGGGCATTACGGGCATTAAAAGATTCAAAATTTCCTGAAAAAGACATTGTCATCACCAGAGTTCCAGGCGCGTTTGAACTTCCTATTGCAGCCCTGACAGCAGGTCAGCGTGCTTTTACAGCTGCAGTGATTTGTTTAGGGGCAGTGATCCGCGGTGATACGAGTCACTATGATTATGTCTGTGCAGAAACTGCTCGCGGGATTATGGATGTTGGGTTAAGGTTACTCAAACCCGTGATCTTTGGTGTCCTGACCACAGACAACGAAGCCCAAGCAGAAGCAAGATCAAAAAATGATCGCACCAACAAAGGTTATGAATGTGCCAATGCGGCGTTAACGATGATTAACGTGATGAAAGCACATCGCTAATTTTTAATAAAGGTAATTGGAATATTTGCGCAAGCGCCGGAAAAGTTAATTGACCTTGATAGGTATTCAACCCGTTTGCTAAACCGGGATCTTTTATCATCGCTTGTTTAAACCCTAAATTGGCAATCGCCAAACCATAAGGTAAGGTTGCTTGATTTAATCCAATGGTAGAGGTTCTTGGCACCGCACCTGGCATGTTTGCAACGCAATAATGAATAACCCCATCCACTTCGTAAATCGGTTGATCATGATAGGTTACTTTGCTGGTTTCCGTGCTGCCACCTTGGTCAATAGCAACATCAACAATGACACTGCCTTTTTGCATCATTGATAAATGCTGCTTTTTAATCAACTTTGGTGCCGCATCGCCTGGAATTAGGACGGTCGAAATGACTAAATCTGCTTTTTGAATCGCTTGAAGAATATTGGTTTCATTTGAAGCAAGCATGGTTAACCGTCCGTTAGCGATGGAACGTAAACTTTCTACTTGTGAAAAAGAAACATCAATTGCAGTCACATTTGCCTGCATGCCCAATGCAATTTGAGTGGCATTAAAACCAGCATATCCATTTGCACCTAGCACAACCACGTGCCCAGGTTCTACTCCAGGAATTCCTCCTAAAAGAATCCCGCGACCTCCAAAGGATTTTTCTAAATATTTCGCCCCTTCTTGAACAGCAAGGCGACCGGCGACTTCAGACATCGGTCGTAAAACAGGCAGTCGACCATTTTTATCTTTGATGGTTTCATAGGCAATCGCAGTGACTTTGTTTTTGAGTAAGGCCATCGTTAAAGGTTTTGCTGCGGCTAAATGTAAAAAGGTATATAAGATTTGATGAGGTCTTAATAAATCAAATTCCTCGGCTAGAGGTTCTTTGACCTTAATGATCATGTCAGCGATCTGATAAATTTCTTGAATGGTAGGCAACACCTTGCAACCGACTTGAACATACTCCTGATTCGTAAAGCCAGAACCTAAACCAGCATCATGCTGGATGAAAACTTGGTGACCTGCTTGGATATAAGTTTTTGCAGCAGATGGAATTAAACCGACTCGATATTCTAATTTTTTAATTTCTTTTGGGACACCAATGATCATAGGAGTCACCTCGATTCGTTCTTATTATATCACTCTGATTTTAGTTTACTTGCTTCCCCATGCTGAACAAAATACATTGTGATAAAACTTGCTAAAGCAAAAAAAGTTGCATATGGAAATAGCAATCTTAATCCAAAAGCCGTCATCAATGCCCCTGATAAAAGTGGGGTGAAAATTTGAGCAGCCATGGAGGCGGTGTAGTAGTAACCGGTGTATTTTCCTATGTTACTGCCTGAAGACATTTCAACAATCATTGGATAGGAATTGACGTTGATTGCTGCAAATCCTAAACCGGCAACGGGCATAATTAAATAAACAATCCACGCTGTATCCTTTGTTAAAAAAGATCCCACCAAGGTTCCGCTTGCCAACATAAGAATGCCTAAGAGAACGGTTTTCCGACGTCCAATCTTATTGGCCAAGGCAGCTAAGGGTAAAAAACCAATCAAGGCAGCAACGTTAGCTACCGTCACAGGTAAAACATAATTGGTTAGTTCTAAAACGTTACTGGCATAATCCGTAAATTTAGTGGTCACGGCATTAAAACTAAAGAACCATAAAAATACAGAGATCATGATTAACCAGAAACTTAATCGATATTCTTTTTTAAGCGGGGTAACAATATTGTCT
>JBIIZK010000048.1:0-5442 GCA_044346305.1 Bacilli bacterium | reverse complement strand
TAATGCTTCCGATTCCGTATCGATTGACGACGTTGCTTCATCTAAAATCATAATCGTAGGATTCCTTACGATCGCTCGAGCAAAGGCGATTAATTGTTTTTGACCAACGGAGAGTTCACTACCTCCATCTCGTAAAATAGTTTGATAACCTTTTGGTAATGACATGATAAATTCATGCGCGCCAACAGCTTTACTAGAAGCGATAATGTCATCATCACTTGCATCTAATTTTCCATAAGCAATATTTTTTCGGATAGTACCAGAAAAAATAAAAGGAGTTTGTTGAACATAACCAATATGGTGGCGTAACCAACCTACAGAACGTGTTCGATAGTCCGTCCCATCAATTCTTAATTCACCAATCGTTGGTTCATAAAATCTACATAATAAATTTACTGTGGTCGATTTACCGCTACCAGTTTCACCAACAATGGCAACAGTTTGGCCTTTAGGGATGATGATATTCATTTGATGAATGATTTCAACACCAGGGTTGTAAGAGAATGAAACATTTTTAAATTCAACTTCACCACGCATCGGTTCATACATGTTTACTTTTGGTTTGAGCAATGTTCCGTATTTTGATTCAACGTTTGGAGTATCTGTAATCATGGGAACGGTTTCAATCAATGATAAGATTTTTTCAACTGAAGACTGGGACGCCATCAATTCAGTAAACAAATCAATAAATTCTTGAATAGGTGTATATAGAGCAGAAACGAATCCGATGAATAGAACAAAGATTGAAACATCATAAACAATCGTGTTGCTTAACATAAGTGAAGAACCAACAAAGATGACAATGGCAGTGGTAATACTAGATACCAACGTCACAGAAGGATAAAAAAATGCTTGGGTTTTTGCAGTTTTCCATGCCTTATCACGGATATCTGTGACAATCTCGTTAGCTTCTTTTTGAACATTATGTTCAATGGAAAGCGTTTTGATCGTTTTTGCTCCGGCAATGACTTCTGCTAACCAAGCAACATACTTAGAAAAAGCATTTCTTGCCGTTCTTGATAAATTAAGAATTCTAAATTGGAAATAAGGTGCAATGATGAGCATGATTGGCACTGTTGCAAGAAGAACAAGAGACATTTGCCAAGAGATGATGAACATGGTAATTAAAATAAAGGTAAGTTCAAACGTGATCCAAATGAAGCGGGTAATTCCCCAAGAAATCATGTCAGAAATTTTGCTGGTGTCGGATTGTAATCGAGCAATTAACCACCCTGAAGAGGTTTTATCAAAATAAGAAAAAGATAGTTTTTGAACTTGAGCAAAAGCATCTTGCCTAATGTTGATATATACAGACATTTCCAAATAGTTTGTCGTGAAGAAAAGCAAATAGATAGCCACAGCTCGAATCAAAATACCAGCAATAATAAGGAAGATATATTCCGTATAATTCACTGTGAAAGAAATACCAAATATTAACGTAACATTCATTGATAAATCTTCAATTAGGTTAGTGGATAAATTTCCTTGGTTTTCAATCGCAGTCAAAGACTGAATAATTGCCCGATTTAATAACGGAACAAAACTTCCATCATGGAAGGTAATGATGAGCATCAATGAAAACATAATCAACAGAAGCCAATAACGTTTTAAAGCATACTTGGCAATTCTTGCCCAACTCGAAAGATTTAACTTTTTAGACAATGCTTCTTCTTCGAAAGAAAAACTAGCCATGGTTATACCATCCTCGTTTGAATTTCAAAAATTCTCTTATATAGACCAGATATTTTAATCAATTGATCATGAGTGCCTACTTCGGCAATCTTACCTTGGTCAAGAACAACAATTTTATCTGCATCTTTTGCCGTAGCCACTCGATGAGTAATTATTAATGTGGTTGATTGTTCTTGGCGCTTTTTAAGGGCAGCGCGAATGTTCATGTCGGTTTCTGTATCCACAGCACTTAATGAGTCATCAAAGACCAAAATAGGTGCTTTGGAAATGATGGTTCTAGCAATCACCAAACGTTGTTTTTGCCCACCAGATAGGGTGACACCTTTTTCGCCAACACGCGTATCGTATCCATCTTTGAAGTTAATGATGGATTTGTGGATATCGGCGATTTGTGCTGCTTTCTGAATATCTTCAGCCGTTGCATTGGAATTGGCAATTTTGAGGTTATTGATGATTGTTTTTGAAAATAAGAATGGTTCCTGCAAGACAGTCGCTATTTGCCGACGAATGTGTTCTTTGGCAATCGATTTTAATTCAACGCCATCGACTTTGACAGAACCAGAAGAGTAATCATAGAGGCGAGTTAGTAAATGGGACAATGTGGACTTACCAGAACCAGTTTTTCCCATGATGGCAATGGTTTCGCCCGCTTTTATAACCAATGAGAAATTTTTAATCACCACTTCGTCACTATCATCATAATTAAAGGACATATTATTGAATTCAATTGCCCCTTGAATAATCGGTCTGACCCCAGATTCAATATCTTCAAGTGGTTGGTTCAAGATGGTGTTTAATCGGTCAATCGATGCCATGGCTTGAGCTAAATTTGATAAGGTCATGGCAACATCACGGACCGGCCAAACGACTTGCCCTACAAACTGTAGTGCAACCACAAATGTGCCTAATGAGATGTTTCCAGTAGCAGTTAAATAAACCCCAAAAGCAGACGTTAACGCAATTTGTCCAAAAACCAAAATATCTGTGGATGAGAAAAAGAAAGAACTGGTTAATCGCCATTTAATAAACTTTTTTTTATAATCCATCAAATGGTCTTTAAAATCTTGAATTTCATAGGTTTCATTGTTGTAGGCTTTCACAAGGCGAATTCCTGATAAGGTTTCTTCAATCTTTGCCGACACCAATCCGTCACTATCTTCCGTTACCTTAAACAATTTTCTAACCCTTTTAATTAGAAATAAGGAATACAAAAACATAAAGGGAAGAACGATTGTACTTGATAACGCGATTTGCCAAGACACTGTCAATAGAATATTGAAAGCAATGGTTGTTAAAAAAATCGTATAAACAATTGAGTTCACTTGGCGAACTAAAAAATTCCTGACAATATCAAGGTCTCTCGTGCACGTTTGAATTAAATCGCCGCTCTTATTTTTCTTAATATAGGCATAAGGAAGCCTTTCAATATGGTAAAAAAGATCTAATTGTATATCTTTGCCCAAATTGACATCCATAAATCCACGAATCAATAAACGAGAAAAGAACATCAACGCTCGAGCCCCTCCCAAGAATAAGATAAAGACTGCCAACACCCATAGATTCGTACGTAAGAAAACTTGTCCACCAAGTAAATTTGTTAAGAAACGGTCAATAGGACCAGAAGGTTCAATGCCTTGTAATGTATCAACAAGAATTTTTGTAGAAAAATTAGCCAGCAATAAAAATGTTAATGCAAAAAAAAGAATGAAAAAGGATAATAAATATCGTTTTCTGTAACCTTTAGTAAATCGATAAAGAAGTTTTAGATATTTCATTTTTTGAACCGTTATTTATTATACAACTTTGTTAAAATAATAGTTAAATATTGCCCAATTGTCGCATAAAATCAAAGGTTTTTTCATCTATAGGATTATAATTCATATGGTATAATAAATCGATCAGTTAAGACTGATATTTATGCAAACACAAGAATCTCCAAAGTTTGAAATAAAAGATCAAAAATCAAACGCTTCTAAAAAGTACAAAATTAATTTGTTCATTATTTTTTTTGTGGCAATTGGATTTACATTAGTCACTCTCCTTACAGACGATAACTTGAATTCTGTGCTTTTAGCATTTTCACAAGCTAATTTATGGATGATTTTGGTAATTTTTTTGGTCATGGTCCTGATTACCCTTCTTGAAGGCATTATTCTTTTTATTCTCGCTCGGCTTTATACAACTCGCTATAATTTAAGTAAATCTATTAACAATTATTTTATTGGTGTTTTCTTCTCTCACATTACACCCTCTGGTACTGGAGGTCAGTTTGCTCAAGCTTATACGTTCAGCAAGCAAGGAATTGAAATTGCTAATGCGGCATCGATTCTTGTCATGCATTTTTTGTTATCACAAATTGCTCAAGTTGTCTTTGGCCTCATCGCATTATTCTTCCGATTGGAAAAATTCCTTTCTATAACCCAGACAGTCAATATTTTCGGAGCATCCATCCCAATTATTTATCTGTCTTTGTTAGGTTTTGCAGTTAATTTTTTGGTTATTTTCTTCCTTTTGGCTTTAGTAAAATCTAAATTTTTACACAAGACGCTCGGCAATGGCGTTGTTGGTTTATTAGGAAAATTTAAATTGATTAAGAATCCTGAAAAAGTGAAGTTAAATCTCCAAGGTCAAATTGAAAACTTTAAAATTGAAAGCAAACGATTACAATCAAACATTCCGGTTACGGTTGTTTTATTTGTCCTATTTTTTGTTCGAATGACTTTATCTAACGCTATTCCTTATTTATCTGCCATGGCGCTTCCATTGATTGATTTGAGTCAGACTAATATTTTTGATGGAATATTTATGTCAGCTTATTTGAATGTGATCATTTATTTTGCACCATTACCTGGATCAGTTGGTTTTTCTGAGTTTTTCTTTTCTTTCTTGTTCCAAAGTCTATTTGGGGGTTATGCTCAAACAATTGCCCCTCAATTAATTTGGCGAGGATTCACCTTTTACTTAACCCTGATTCTCGGTGCAATTAGTGTCATTGCATTTAGAATCGGAAATAAAGATTCAAAAATTGTTCAAGGTGGGAATGCGTTTGCTGAGTTACAACAATCCACGATTGAGATTAGAAGACAGACTTCTGAAATGATGTTTTCAACAGGTGATTTATCAGCTGGTAACATTCAGAAAAAGTTTTCAAGAATGGCCCGTGATTTTTTTGGTTTTAAAACCAAAAAAGTTGACAAGTATGGAAACGTGATCAACACTAACGAAATGAATAAAAAGAATCTTAAAGACAAAAAGTGAACATATGAAAATAGCTTTATTTACCGATACATATCCCCCAGAAATTAATGGTGTTTCAGTTAGTGTCGGTCTTCACCAAAAGGTTTTAATGAACCAGGGTCACGATGTGTTGGTCATTACAACGAATCCATTTGGAAAACTTATTGATATTGATTTAGGGATTGTTCGTATCCCTGGTGTTGAGTTAAAAAAACTCTATGGGTATCGGCTATCTAGTTTCTTCAATGCTAAAGCTTATCAATTTATCCGAAAATGGCAACCAGATGTCATTCATATTCATACGGATGCCGGGATAGGAATTTTTGGGAAAATCACCGCATTTTTCTTAAAAGTTCCCACTGTGGTTACTTACCACACGATGTATGAAGACTATACTCACTATGCTGGTTTCTTGAAAGGACTAGCCTCTCGAGTTGTGAAACGATTTTCAAAATCGATTGCAGAACAATGCACTGAATTTATTTCTCCTTCGTTGAAGACAAAAGAAAGAAT
>JBIIZK010000047.1:0-5489 GCA_044346305.1 Bacilli bacterium | reverse complement strand
ATGGTAATTCTTTATATTGGGATCTTGGTTTGCCTAGGACGGCATTAAATTGTGAGAAAACAATATTCCAAATTTCAATATAACGATCATTGGATAATTCTTCTTGTAATAAACGAACCCCTTTTTTCTCAAGGTCAAATGCTTCTCCACGATCATAAAAGATTTCCGTGTTAGGACCACAAGGACCTTCCCCAATTTCCCAAAAATTACCTTCTAGTGGGAATAAATGATCCTTGGCGATACCTAAGCTTTCCCAAATTTTTGGTGTTTCTTGATCAAGAGGAGAATAGGTCATGTAAAGTTTTTCTTTATCAAAACCAAACCACTGCGGACTCGTTAATAATTCATAAGCCCAGGTGATAGCTTCTTTTCGAAAATAATCACCAATGGAAAAGTTACCTAACATTTCAAAAAAAGTATGATGTCTAGCTGTGTAACCAACTTGTTCAATATCATTAGTTCTTAAACTTTTTTGGGCGTTGGTTAAGCGTTTATTGGAAGGGATTTCACTACCATCAAAATATTTCTTTAAGGCGGCAACGCCGGAATTGATCCAAAGTAAAGTTGGATCTTGGAAAGGAACTAAACTTTTCCCGGGAATGATTTGATGATTTTTAGTGGAAAAAAATGTTAACCACATTTGGCGAATTTGAGAACCTGTTAATGATTTCATGCTTCCTCCTAGAAAGAAAAAAAGTACCTACGCAAGGAACGACATGATCGCGGTACCATCCTTATTCATCATGTGATTCATGATGCACTCTTTTGCCTTAACGCGGCGTGACGGCAATGATTAATTGCTTACATTGAAGTGGCACTTGTAGACATCAACCAACGCTTTCACTATTTCGTTGTCGCTGCTGAAGAGGGTTACAATTAGCTTCAATAAAAAAATTATAGCACACTAAAGACGTTGAATCCCTTGATAATAAACTTGGTCAATAAGACCGCCACCAAGGCATTCATCGTCTCTATATAACACCGCTCCTTGGCCAGGGGTAATTGCTTTATATCCTTGAGGAAAACGTAGGGTTAAGGTTTGATCCGTTAAGGAATGTACTATCACAGGTAATAGGGATTGTCGATGACGAAACCGGGCGAGGTATTGTTCACCGATTTTAGGTGGGTGATGAATCCAATTTAACATGCTCACGGTGATTTCATCAGACATTAAATACTGATTTTCTTCCCCTTGAGCGACATAAAGAAGATTGTTTTTAACATCTTTTTTAACCACAAACCATTTGTCACTACCTAATGATTTGCTACCACCAATTCCGAGTCCTTTTCGTTGGCCAATCGTGTAGTAATAAACCCCTTCATGTTGACCTACAGGTTGATGGCTAACCATATCCACCATGACCCCTGGATGAGCTGGTATGTAATTCTTAAGGAATTCACGGAAATTTCTTTCCCCAATAAAACATACCCCTGTCGAATCCTTTTTACTCGCAACACTTAAATGAAGAGACTGAGCAATTCGCCTCACTTCTTCTTTTGGTAAATCAGCCAAGGGAAATAACGTTTTTGAAAGTTGTTGTTGGGAAACTTGTGATAAAAAATAAGTTTGATCCTTATTGTCATCCAAGGAAACACCCATGGATACTCGCCCATCTTGTTTATCAATTCTTTTTGCGTAATGACCCATGGCTATCAGCGAAGCCCCATGACTTTGGGCAAAATTTAAGAAAGCATCAAATTTGATGTATTTGTTGCAAAGAATATCGGGATTAGGGGTTCGCCCTTGTTCGTATTCTTTTAAGAAAAAAGAAAAAACATGATCCCAATATTCTTTGACAAAATCAATGCGAAACAAGGGAATATCAAGTTGGGCTGCAACATGCTGAGCGTCAATATAATCTACTTCTTGAGGGCAAATATCTTGATTCAAGGTTGGGTTTCCAAGTTGATCTGAGTTTGCCAATGCATCCCAATTTCTCATAAAACCAGCAATCACTTCGTACCCTTGTTGCTTGAGTAAATAAGCAGCAACCGCAGAGTCCACGCCTCCGCTTAACCCAACCATAACCCGAATCTTTTTATTTATCATTGCTATCTAATATTAAAGTAAATGGCCCTTGGTTGTGTACGACAATGCTCATGTCAGCGCCAAACACACCAACCTTTGATAAAGGATACAAGGTGGTAAGACTACTTGTGAGATGAGCAAACAATTTAGCAGCAACCTCAGGTTTTGCTGCATTGGTAAAGGAAGGGCGACGAGAACCGACAGTGTTTGCATACAATGTAAAATTTGGAACGAGTAACAATTGCCCTTTGGTTTCTGAAAGAGATACATTCGTTTTTCCATTTTCATCAGGAAAAATTCTAAGTTTCATTAATTTATCAAGCATCGCATCAATGATGACTGGGCTATCATCATGGGTAAAGCCAACAAAACATACCATGCCATGACCAATCGAAGCATGAAGTTTACCTGCGATGGAGAGTGCTGCTTCACTCACCAGTTGGATAACCACTTTCATTATTCGACCCAATCATAAATGATTGGATTGACAACAACTTGCTTATCCATAATCGTAAATGCTGAAAGAATACCGTGGACATATTCTTTATTTGGTGATTGATTTGTGAATAATGTTGCAAGCAAATCACCTTGTTTGACGTGATCACCGATTTTTTTATTTAATAAAATACCAGCATTGAAATCAATAGAATCATCCTTGGTTAATCTTCCAGCTCCTAATAACGAAGCAATTTGTCCTAATGCTAATGCGTTAATATGTCCAATATAACCTGGTTGATGAGCAAGAATGGAAAGGGTGGTTTTTGTTTTTAAAAAAGCAGGGGTTAATAAGATCTTAAAATCCCCACCTTGAGCGTGGATAAAATCGAGAAACTTTTGATAAGCCTTTCCAGAGGTGATGACTTCCATTGCCTTAGATTCACCCTCTTTTAAGGAAGAAACTTTCTTGGCTTGCAATAACATCATCGCACTTGCTTTCAAAGATAAGGTCAAAAGATCGCTAGGCCCTTTCATTTGTAATGTATTCGCAGCTTCAATGACTTCAATACGATTGCCGATGGCAAAACCCAAAGGTTGATCCATATCCGTCAACATCGCTCTTGTGTCGCGACCAAGTGCCTGTCCTATATTGACCATGGCGCGAGCTAGTTGTTTCGCTTCTTCAAGCGTTTTCATGAATGCGCCAGATCCAAATTTAACATCAAGCAAAATCGTTTTTGCCCCTGAAGCAATTTTTTTACTCATGATCGAACTTGAAATTAAGGGAATGGATTCTACAGTTCCTGTGACGTCACGCAAGGCATACAATTTCTTATCCGCGGGGACCAATGCTTGGGTTTGGCCAATAATGGCAATACCAATCGAATTTACTTGTTGACGAAATTGACTCGAAGATAAACTGGTGGATAAACCAGGTATCGACTCCAATTTATCAATCGTACCACCTGTATGGCCTAAACCTCGACCAGACATTTTTGCAAGTTTTAAACCGAGGGCAGCTACGATTGGTCCAATCACCAGGGATGTTTTATCGCCAACCCCACCGGTAGAATGTTTATCAACAGTAATTCCTTCTATACCACTAAGATTAACTGATTCCCCACTTGAAACCATCGCTTTTGTTAACCAAGCGGTTTCTTGGGCATCCATGCCTTTGAGTTTGATAGCCATTAACAACGAAGCTATTTGGTAATCAGGAATTTGGTTTTGGGCATAGCCATGGACAAAAAATGTTATCTCTTGTTCAGTTAATGGAAGCCCTTTAGCTTTGTGATCAAGAATTGTTAAGATGTTCATGCTTATTTCCTCGGTAATGTTTTGTCTAACTCAACCATCTTATCACTTCTAAGTTGCATCATTTTTTGAATTTCTTCAGCGATGGCGATGGTGGTTTTACCTTGATATTGTTCATAGGTAATTTTTGGTAAGAAATCGATTTGGACAGGATACTTTTTCCAATTTAATTTCGGATCAAGAGGGCGAAAGAACCCATAAGTGACCATGGGTAAAATCGTAGCTTTTGCTTCCATCGCTTGTTTAAAGGTTCCTGCTTTGAAAGGCATTAATGGTTTTGAATATTGGCGATTTCTTGTTCCTTCTGGAAATGCTAACCAATGCGATTCTTTGCGAATAAGGCTTTCCTTCATTTCGTTGAGTTTGATTAACTGGCTACGAACACTTTTTCGATTAATAAACATTCCGTCAATTGACGCAGCGGCATCACCAAACAAAAACATCCTTCTTACTTCTTTTTTCGAAATAAATCGGACTGGATGCTCAAATAAATAAATCAACAAAAATGGATCCAATGTTGAGTGATGGTTACAGACAATAAAAAAAGGACCCTTTTCTTTAGTGACCTCTTCGTTAGATAGATACAATTGGGTGTTCAAAGTAGGGTATAAACGCTGAATGATAGAACGTAGTTGACGATATCGGGTCGCAAGGTCAATGCGTTTACGAAACCAGACATTGGGGATAATCACCCATAAATAACCAACAAATAATTCAACGAATAAACGGAAACCAATTCTAAGGTATTTGAACATACCCATATTTTACTAGATTTATGTCGATAAGTTTAGGTTTTTAATGGCAGGTGTAATGGCTCGAGGAAATCACAGACAATCGTTGGTCCAACCCCTTCAATCACTTCTAGTCTTCCTTTAACGCCAATCAAGGTTCCAGTTTTCATCGTCATGAAATAATTGTTTGTTGCTCGCGTCCAATATTGAATAGGGAATTTATCTTCTACAAAAATACCTTTGACATCTCGATAAGGTCTTTGAATTTTAATCAACCTCATGTTGTCTTTAATCACTTCATCGATGAGACCAATGACCATCACATTTGAAATCATAATTAATCCTCTTACCTAGAGGATAACTAAAGATAACCTGCTAACGTCTCAAGTTTGTTTGATTATGATGCCAAGACAAGGCATCGAATCGGTGGTAAGTGAGTTAAAGTTAATGGAGTATTGGCTAATTTTTCTCCGTCAAAGACTAAAGTTTTATTGAGTAAACCTGGAGGAAGTTGAATTTGATGGAGTGAAGGATTTAAAAAGACAATGAATTGCTTTTGTTGGAATTGGTAGGTGACTTGCCAAGCACCATGATCAAGAGCATGAAAACGCAAATTATCTTTGTTCCAGGACCCGTTGCCAAGTTTTCTAAAAGATTTTCTTAAAGAGATTAAATCCTTAAAAGCTTGAACCATCCAAGAGCGTTCATCGACCCATTGGTAACGAAATTGATTAACTTTATCTCCGGATTGAAAAGAGTTATGGTCGCCTTGTTTGCTACCAGCAACTTCTTGAGCCATATGGAAAAATGGGATTCCATCTGCAAGAAGAATTAAGCTTGATGCAAAAACAATCCGACGATAATGAAACATTGCTGCTTCATGGGGTTGGCATGCGAGGAGCTTATCATAAAAAGTGTTGTTATCATGGCATTCTACGTAATTAATTGATTGATGGGATTGGTGGACCTTGGGTTGA
>JBIIZK010000004.1:0-16957 GCA_044346305.1 Bacilli bacterium | reverse complement strand
TTTCTTAGATATTTTACCATATCTATAATTTCTTGCAATGAAATCGAAGGTTTTAATGTCAATTTTCATTACTTTGATCTAGATTGACTCGAATACTTGACAGAATCAAGTAGAGTGATAACATAGGGACATACATAAAAGGAGACTTGCTATGGTTTTAAATAAAATTCGAGATGTTGTTGTTAAAAAATTTAAAGTTCAACCACAAAATGTTAATGCCGCAACACGTTTAAGGGAAGATCTAAATGTCGACTCTTTGGATGCCGTTGAATTAATCATGGAACTTGAAGACACGTTCAATGTAAAAATTTCCGATGATGAAGCGCAAAAACTTAAAACTATCGGTGACATTGTTAATTTTATTCAACCCAAAGTTAAGTAGTCATTTATATGGATTTTAAGAAGGTCCAGGACCTCATTAAGTATTTTGAAGCCTCCAAACTTACGACCATGTCTGTTGAGGATGGTCCTTTTAAACTTTCGTTATCAAAACTTAAGGAAACACCAGCTTCTGAAGTTAAAACAATCCCAGTTCCAGATGTTAAAATCTTACCTCCCAATGTTACTCCTAAAGCTCAAACGAACTCAGCTAACAAACCCACAGAAGATATTTTGTTAAAAGACGTCACTTGTCCGCTCGTAGGAACATATTACTCAGCGAGTTCACCGACGTCTGAACCTTTTGTTAAAATAGGTCAGCGCGTGAACAAGGGCCAAACCATCTGTATCGTTGAAGCAATGAAAATTATGAACGAAATTGCTTCTCCTTATGCTGGTGTGGTTGAAAAAATTAATTGTAAAAATGGTGATGTAGTCGGATTTAACCAAATCATCATCCAACTTAGACCTCAGGAGTAATCATGGCAGAAAAACTTCTCGTCGCCAACCGCGGTGAGATCGCTGTGCGGGTCATACGTGCCTGTAAAGAATTATCTATTCCTACGGTCGCGGTGTATTCTACCGCCGACTTTGATACGATGGCAGTTAAAATTGCTGACGAAGCGATTTGTATTGGTGAAGCTCGTTCAAATAAAAGTTATCTCAATATTAATAATGTTATCAGTGCTGCATTGGCAACCGGTGCCACAATGATTCATCCGGGGTACGGTTTTTTATCTGAAAATGAACAATTTGCAGAAATTGTCGCAAGCTGTGGGTTGAAATTTGTCGGGCCATCCGCCAACGCCATTCGTCAAATCGGAGATAAAGCCTCAGCCAAAGTTATTGCCAAAAAAGCTGGCGTTCCAATCATCCAAGGATCTGAAGGGATTGTTGAAAATCTTGAAGAAGGACTAAAAATCGCTAAATCCATTGGCTTTCCCGTTATGATTAAAGCGACTTCCGGTGGTGGTGGTCGTGGAATTTCTATTATTCGTTCTGAAAAGGAATTTCGTGAGGTTTTTGATCGAACATCGATGGAAGCAGAAGCAAGTTTTGGTGATAAAAACTTATATGTTGAAAAGTATATAGAAAATCCTCGTCATATTGAAATTCAAATTCTTTGTGACAGTTTTGGTTCATGCGTGTATTTAGGCGAACGTGATTGCTCACTTCAACGTCGTAACCAAAAGATGATTGAAGAAGGCCCTTCGCCTGTTGTTGATAGCCGTCTACGTAAAAAAATGGGTGATGCTGCGGTTAAACTCGCTAAAGCGGTTGGTTATGTCAATGCTGGTACCGTTGAATTTCTCGTGGATAAGAACTTAAATTTCTATTTCATTGAAATGAATACAAGAATCCAAGTTGAACACCCCGTCACAGAATTTATTACAGGTATCGATCTTGTCAAAGAACAAATCAAAATTGCCTTAGGTAAAAAATTACCATTTACTCAAAGACAAATAAAATTAGAGGGCCATGCCATTGAATGCCGGATTAATGCAGAGGACGTCAAGGCAAACTTTAGACCTGCACCAGGTAAAATTACCCAACTTATCATGCCTGGTGGGATTGGTGTAAGAATTGATACCCATATTTATCCTGGGTATGAAGTTCCACCATTTTATGATTCAATGATAGCCAAACTCATCGTTCATGCTCCAACTCGAAAGGAAGCAATCAGAAAAATGATTGTTGCCCTTGAACAATTCATGGTGGATGGCATTACCACCAACATAGAATTCCACTATTCTTTACTCCATACCCAAGAATTTGTTTCTGGCAACGTGGATACCGGATTTGTCGGGAGATTTTTAGAACGGATAAAAGACCTCCATGAATGATATTTTTTCAAAACAAAAACCCAAGTTAAGGACGTTTTTAAAAGTTAGTGAAAAACCAATCCCGAAAAACCCAATTGATATTCCTGATGGTTTATTTATTGAATGTGAACAATGTCACTCCGCACTCTATCAAAAAGCTTTACAAGAAAATTTATCCGTTTGTCCCCAATGTCAGTTTCATTTTCGTTTAAATGCGAATGAACGTATCCGTTTGGTCACTGATGAAAGTAGCTTTATCGAAATAGATGAAACCGTTACTTCTAGAAACCCTTTATCGATGCCTGAGTATGATCAAAAGCTCACTATTTCTAAAAAGAGTACAGGCCATCAAGAAGCCTTTATCTGTGGTCAAGCAACCGTACAAGGCATCCTAGTTGCTGTTGGTGTCCTTGATTCCTTCTTTATGATGGGATCAATGGGGTCTGTCGTGGGTGAAAAGATTACCCGGTTAATTGAATATGCGATAAAATCTTCTTTACCAGTCGTTATCTTTTCTGCAAGTGGCGGTGCCCGGATGCAAGAAGGAATTCTCTCCTTAATGCAAATGGTGAAAACATCAGCAGCATTAAAAAAACTAGACCAAGTCAAAGGGTTGTTTATATCCGTTTTAACTCATCCCACTACAGGAGGGGTTGCTGCAAGTTACGCCTCACTAGGTGACATCATCATCGCTGAACATGGGGCATTGATTGGGTTTGCTGGAGCACGCGTAATTAAACAAACAATTCAACAAGATTTACCAGAAGGTTTTCAAACCGCTGGATTTCAATTAAAGCACGGTCAAGTTGATTTGGTCGTTGAACGTAAAAATCTAAAAACTACCTTGATTCAATTGTTAAGATTCCACGGCCAAGAGAAGGACAAAGGACATGAGTAACATTGAAGAAAAAGTTTGGGAAAAGGTTCGCTTAGCCCGGCATCCAAAACGACCAACAGCAACGTTGGTGATTAAACATTTATTTCCAGATTTTATTGAATTACATGGAGATCGTCAATTTGGTGATGACAGTTCATTGATTGGTGGTTTAGCTTCATTTATGGGGCAACCAATTACTGTTATTGCTCAAGAAAAAGGTTCAACCACAGACGAAAAAATCGCCCGTAATTTTGGAATGCCTCATCCTGAAGGTTATCGCAAAGCCTTACGTTTAATGAAGCAAGCTGAAAAATTTCATCGACCAATCGTGCTTATCATTGATACCCCAGGGGCTTATCCAGGGATTGGTGCAGAAGAACGCGGCCAAGCGCAAGCGATTGCCTTTAATTTATTTGAAATGATTGCGATTCAAACCCCAATGATTGGCATTGTATTATCTGAAGGTGGATCGGGTGGGGCGTTAGCAATTGGGGTTACTGACACCTTGATTATGTTAGAAAATAGCATCTATTCTATCATTTCTCCTGAAGGTTTTGCTTCAATTCTATTTAAGGATTCTAGTCAAGCAAAACATGCTGCCTCATTGATGAAATTAACTGCAGAAGATTTACTTTCTTTCGGCATCATTGATGCGATTGTTCCTGAAGTTAAAACTGGTTTTCAAGACGACATCCTGTTTACGCTTACTGAGCTAAAGATTTTATTACAAAAATCATTCAAACAATTAATGAAGTTAACAACCGTTAATCTACTTAAAAAGCGCGAACAAAAATTCAGGAACTTTGGTGTTTTTGAAGAAAAAAAGGACCTTAAAAAAGATGGAAAATAAACTCACAATTAAATTAATTGGTACTGGAAAATTTGTTCCTCCAGCCCTTATCACCAATGCAGACTTAGAAAAGATGGTGGATACAACTGATGAATGGATTGTTTCCCACACAGGTATCAAAACTCGCCATAAAGTCGTCAATGAAACCACCGCTGATTTAGCATACTTTGCAGCATTGAATGCGATTGAAAAAGCTAAATTTGATAAAGAATTGATTGACTGCATTATCGTTGCCACCATCACACCTGATTTTGCTTCTCCCAGTATGGCTGCGGTTGTTCAAGCTCGCTTAGGATTAAACCATCGTGATATAACTTGTTTTGATATCAATGCAGCATGCACGGGTTTTGTATACGCCTTACAAATTGCTGCCGCTTTATTAAATAGTCCAAAGTATCGCCATATTCTTATCATTGGTGCAGAAACTCTTACCAAGATTATCGATTATACCGACCGTAGTACATGTATTTTATTTGGCGATGGTGCGGGTGCTTTATTAATTGGTCGAGGTCAACCTCACCAGACCGTATCCTTTTATACAGCTTCTGAAGGAGATATGGAAGATGTTTTGTCAGTGAAAGAATCTTTAAAAATGCAAGGTCAACGAGTCTTTAAATTCGCAATCAATGCCATAGAAAAATCGATCAATCGATTATTGGAAATGGATGGAAGTCGTTTAGACATGATTTCTAAAATCATTCCTCATCAAGCCAATTATCGCATCGTTGAAGGCGTTGCTGATTTGAAGAACATTCCTTTAAATAAATTCTTCTTGAACCTTGAACATTATGGCAATACTTCGGCGGCATCGATTCCCATCGCGTTGGATGAATATGTCCAAGAACAACCCCTTCGACCAGGTGACAAGCTGATGCTTGTTGGCTTTGGGGCTGGTTTAACCTGGGGTGGAGCATTGATTAATCTATGAAGCCATTAGCGATTTTGTTTGCTGGACAAGGTGCTCAAACTGTTGGGATGGGATTGTCAGCTTTGACCCAAACACCGCAACTCAATTCGCTATTCTCCAATATCCAACATGAACTTGATTTTGATTTAAAAGGAATTTTATCAGGCCAAATTCCTGGCCTTGATCAAACACGTTATACCCAACCTTCGTTAGTGTCAACGTCTATTCTCTATTATCAACAGTTACAGTCTTTACTTCAGATTAAACCAACTTATTTTCTAGGATTTTCGTTAGGAGAATATACTGCATTATTTGCCAGTGGTCACACTGACTTAGCAACCACGCTTCGCTTGATTCAGTATCGGGCGAAAGCGATGGCTACTGCAAGTGAAAACAACCCTGGCATCATGGCAGCAATTCTTGGTTTACCTTTTGCAAGATTAGATTCGATATGTCAATCGATAAGTCGCGATGAACATTTGGTCGTGATTGCTAATATCAATAGTCCTGGCCAATTGGTTATTTCTGGACATTCATTAGCAGTAAAAGAAGCCATGTTAGAAGCCACTAAGCAAGGTGCAAAAAGAACGATTGCCTTAAATGTTTCAGGTGCTTTTCATTCTCCTTTAATGCAACAAGCTAGTCTTGCAATCGCTTCGTTTTGCAAAACCATCACCTTCCAACCATCCCATACGCCAATGATTTTCAATTGGACTGGAAAGCCTTTACCATCGCTGGCAGATTTACCGAAGTATCTAACGAACCAAGTAAAGTCTTCTGTTCAATTTGAATCTTCCATTCAGTACCTAACTCAACAAGGTGTCCACCACTTTCTAGAGATTGGTCCAGGGAATGTTTTAACAAATCTTGTGAAAAAAATTAATCCAAACGCTTTGGTTGCCTCTTATAATGGCATGGATGATTTACAAACAATAAAGGAGTTATTTATATGAGTGAACCAAAACGAGTTGCCATTGTTACCGGAGGAGCCACAGGCATCGGGTTAGCGATTAGTATGCAATTAGCAAAAGATGGATTTATTGTTGTGGTCAATTACCATGCATCCGTGGATGCCGCAAACAAGCTTGTCTCTACCATTCAGTCTTTAGGTGGTCAAGCCTTAGCAGTTCAAGCCAACCTAAGCAAAGTCAATGAAGCAGAAAAATTAATTCAAACAACGATTCAAAATTTTCAACGCTTAGATGTGTTAGTGAATAATGCAGGTATTACCGATGATACCTTGATGTTAAGGATGAGTGAAGATCAATTCGATCGAGTGATTGAAACGAATTTAAAAGGGGTTTGGGCAACTTGTAAGTATGCTTTAAAACCTTTAATGCAACATGGCCAAGGAAGAATCATTAACATTGCCTCCGTTGCCGGGATGATGGGCAATGCTGGTCAAGCAAATTACGCTGCTGCCAAGGCGGGCGTCATTGGTTTATCAAAAACCATTGCTCGAGAAATGGCAAGTCGAAACATTACGGTGAATGTGGTTGCCCCTGGATTTATTGAAACGAGAATGACAGCGGGTTTATCCCCTGCCATCAAAGAAACCGCCCTTGGTTTTATACCTTTGAAAAAATTTGGTCAACCTGAAGATATTGCTCATATGGTTAGTTTTTTAGCATCAAATAAGGCACAATATATTACAGGACAAACCATTGTTGTTGATGGTGGAATGACGATGTATTAATAAGGAGCCAATGATCATGAAAAAAAGAGTGGTTGTTACAGGACTTGGTGCTGTTACTCCGGTTGGCAATGATGTGTCTACCATGTGGACCAATATGCTAAAAGGTGTCAATGGTATTGCCCCCATTACTCTTTTTGATACAAGCATAAGCAAAGTTAAAATCGCTGCTGAAGTTAAACATATTGACCCATCTAAATATCTTGATGAACGAAGTGCAAATAAGCTTGATCGAGTGATTGTGTTAGGGATAATGGCAGCCGGCGAAGCCTACAATGATGCTGGATTAAAACCCGACTCGGTTGATCCGTATCGATTTGGGACCTTTGTTAGTTCTGGAATTGGCGGATTGAATTCTATTTGGACAGAATCTCAAATTGCCCACAGTCGAGGCATCGATCGAATTTCTCCTCATTTTATTACCAATTCAATCATTAATTTGATTGGTGGGAATATCTCCATGCGTTTTAAAGCGAAAGGTCCAAACTTACCTGTAGTCACTGCTTGCTCAGCAAGCACCAATTCGATTGGTGAGGCCTTCCGTTATATTCGTGATGGCTATTTGGATGTTGCATTTGCCGGTGGTTCAGAATCTTCAATCAATCCTCTAGGCATAGGTGGTTTCGCCGTGATGCGTGCCTTGCATATGGGAGATAATCCCAATCTTGCAAGCATCCCTTTTGATAAGAAACGCTCGGGTTTTGTCATGGGTGAAGGAGCTGGGGTGTTAATCCTTGAATCTTATGAACACGCAGTTGCGCGTAAGGCAAAAATTTATGCAGAACTTGTTGGCTATGGATCCACCTCGGATGCATTTCATGTCACTGCCCCAGACGAAACCGCAGAAGGCATAAGCAAATGCATCGAATTAGCGTTAACAGATGCAGGCATCCAACCTCAACACATTGATTATATTAATGCTCACGGAACCTCAACCCCGTTGAATGATCGGATTGAAACATTAGGAATTAAGAAGGTATTTGGTTCTCATGCATATGCATTAAACGTTTCAAGCACCAAAGGCATGACCGGGCATATGCTTGGAGCAACAGGAGGCGTGGAATCAATTGTATGTATCCTCGCCCTTGGCAATCAAGTGATCCCACCAACCATCAACACCACCGAAACTGCGCCTGAATGTGATTTAAATTACACCTTAGGAAAAGCAGTTCAACGAAAAGTTAATTATGCATTGAATATCAATCTTGGCTTCGGTGGCCAAAATGCCGCTTTAATATTTAAAAGGTAATCAACCATGTTCGATCTTAAGAAAATAAAAAACATTATTCCTCATCGTGAACCGTTCATCATGATTGATAGGGTTGTAGACAATCAACCTTTAGTTTCTACAATCAGTGAAAAAGATATTTTATCTTCTGCTTTTTGGGTTCCAGGTCATTTCCCAAACAATCCAGTATTTCCTGGCGTTTTAATTGTCGAAGCATTTGCTCAAACGGGTGCAGTTTGCATTCTTACTGCCCCAGCATATATCGGTAAGATTGGTTATTTTTCCTCTATTCAAGAAGTAAAATTTAAACGGTTAGTAGTTCCCGGAGAAACCTTAAGATTGCATGTGACCTTTCTCCACAGTAAAGTAGGTTTTTTCTTTTTTGAAGGTCAGGCTTATGTCAAAGACCAACTTGCTTGCATCGCAAAGTTTTCTGTTGCGGTCGGCTAACCCATGGCAATTCTTACGTTTGACTCAATTGACTCAACCAATAATTATCTAAAAATTCACGCTGATTCATTGCCACATTTCACCATTGTCAGAGCACGATTTCAACATGCTGGTCGTGGTCAATTGATGAGGCAATGGCAAAGCAATCCTAATGAAAATATTCTTGTGTCATTTTTATTAAGACATTTTCTACATATAAAAATGTCAAAACTATTGAATCAGCTTTCATCCAATTGAGTCAATCTTTTTTTAAGCATTATGGGGTTGTGGTTGAACATAAACTACCGAATGATTTAATGGTGGGTGGTAAGAAAATCTCTGGAATGTTGATCGAAACCAAACAACAAGCAGACACGCTTCAGCATGTCATTCTGGGTATTGGATTAAACATCAATCAAACTTCTTTTGTCAACTTACCGACTGCGACGTCATTGGCAATATTAACCAAAAAAACTTACTTAATTGATGACTTATTTGAACATTTCATGAAGGTATGTTCACCCTTAAAATAACTTTAAACATGGTAAAATAATAAAGTTAAAGGAGCAATAACAATGTTACATGTAGGAATAATCGGTCTTGGTCGAATGGGTGAAAATATGTCTCGTCGATTACTCAAAAAAGGTTTTACCACATATGGGTATCGAACCTCGTTAGATAAATTAAAAGAACAAGAAAAATTAGGATATATTTCCAAAGCCTGTTCAGATTTACCCTCACTTGTAAAAGCGGTTAAGGCTAAACAAAAAAAAGGAGTTTTTCAAATGGTTGTTCCAGCTCAAACCGTTGAAGAAACCATCCGCACATTGATGCCATTACTCACCCAAGGTGACATTATTATTGATCATGGCAATTCAAATTTTAAGGATTCTCGCCGGCGTGCATTAATGCTCAAACAAAAAGGGATTGATTATCTTGATTGCGGAACTTCTGGTGGTGTCTATGGTTTAGACCGTGGTTATTGCCTCATGGTTGGTGGGGATGTTCAAGCAGTTCAATTTTGTGAACCTATTTTTGAAACCTTATCTCCTCATATCGAAGGCGCAGTCCGGTTATTACCAAACTCACCTGAAACGCCAGCTGAACATGGATGGTTACATTGTGGTCCAGCTGGTGCTGGTCATTTCGTAAAAATGGTTCATAACGGCATTGAGTATGGCATCATGCAAGCCTATGCAGAAGGATTTAACATTTTAAAGCAAGCAAATTTAGGTAGTAACTTCATAAACAAAGGTGATGCGGAAGTGGCACCGATGAGTGACCCGGAAAATTATCAATATCCAATCAATGTCCCAGAAGTTGCTGAATTATGGAGACGAGGTTCTGTTATTGGTTCTTGGTTACTTGATTTAACCGCTGAAGTTTTGAAAAAAGACCATCAGCTTAACGCCTTTCAAGGTGGTGTATCTGATTCTGGTGAAGGGCGATGGACGGTCAACACTGCCGTTGATTTAGGCGTTCCTGCTCCAGTTTTATCCAATGCTTTATTTGCCCGTTTTGAAAGTCGTGAACAAGCTGATTTTGCCAATCGAATTTTAAACGGAATGCGCTTTATGTTCGGGGGACATCATGTCCGAAAATAACGCGCTTGTTATTTTTGGTTCCACCGGTGATTTAACCTTTCAAAAACTCTTGCCTGCGCTTGCTCGTCTCAACCAAATTTCTAGCCATCTCATTCAAAAAATTTTTCTCATCGGGCGGCAAGGAAAAAACTTAGAAGAATATATCACCTATGGGGTTGACCATGGTTTAGATGCCAAATTAATTTTGCCGTTGATGAAGAAACTTCATTATGTATTTATGCAAGCATCAGAAAAAGATAGCTATGCTGCTTTATTACCATTACTGAAACCTTATCAAGGCCGTTATATTTATTTGGCAACCCCACCTTCGATGTTTCATTTGATTACCGCGTCGCTATTCAATCATGGGTTAATCGAAAAAGGAAATGCCCATCATCGTTGCGCTTATGAAAAACCTTTTGGAGAAAATGGAAGTGCTGCACAAGTCCTTAATGACTTATTGCATGAAGTGATTGATGAAAAGCAACTCTATCGCGTTGACCATTATTTAGCAAAACCACTCATTCAACAATTAATAAAAATTCGAATGCAATGGGCCACAGTAGGTATGGAATCTTGTTGCTCACGAAAAAGTAAGTATTCTTTCCCGTGGTAAATTTTATGATGCCACTGGAGCTATAAAAGATATGATCCAAAGTCACCTGCTTGAAACCCTCGCTTTATTAATGATGGATTTACCTAAACGAATTGATGATGTCAATGCAATTCAACAAAATAAAATTTCTTTTTTAAAATCATTAAAGCCTCTGTTGGAAAAAATTGTTTTAGGTCAATATGAAGGGTATCAACAAGAGCTTCATGTCAGCCCATCCTCTATCACTGAAACGTATGCATATGTACCCTTAAGAAGCAATTTCTCAAGATGGAAGGATACAACGTTCACCATTGAAACTGGTAAAAAATTAGAAGAAAAAAGGACATCCATTGATATTCTTTTCCGTGATGGTCATCGTCTCCAGTTTCAAATCTCACCGTCGGTTAAGGTCATTATCGATCCAAATTGGTTAGCGACTTTACCTATGAATTTAGCTAATCATTTAAGGCTTCTCGCTTCTCATCCTTTTGCAAATGAAGAAGCTTATGTGACTGTGTTTTCAGATTTTTTTCAAGGCAATCAAACCCTTTTCCCTTCAAACAAAGAAATCGAAGTAACATGGGGTCTCATTGATCAAATCAAACAGAAGCCTCTTATGCCAATCCGTTATCAATCGCTTCATGATTTAAACAGAAAGTAGGTTTCATTATGGATTATGATATTTCCTTACCAATCGAATCATCGATGATGGTGTACAAACAAAAATTAGAAAAAATCCCTCAATTCAAAGTTCAAAATAACCTTGATCTTGGAGGAAGTTTTGAGACAACCATAACAATGAATGTCCATACTGGAACCCATATCGATTTCCCTCTTCACATGCAAAAAAATGCCAAGACCTCAACGGGGTTTAATCCTTCACGATTAATCACGGATGTTCGCGTGATTGATTGTGGTGACGTGGTTGTGATTGATGAGAAATTTTTAGGGAGACAAAACATTGTTAAAGGTTCATTTATATTATTAAAAACTAAGAGTAGTTTTTCCAAAACGTTTCTTTTTGATTTTCCTTATTTGAGCGAAAGTGGGGCTCAATATTGTGTTAAACAAAAACTTCAAGGGGTCGGTATTGATGCCTTGGGTATTGAACGAGATCAACCCCAACATCAAACTCATCACGAACTGATGAATCATAACATATTGATTTTAGAAGGTTTGCGTCTTCAAGCAGTTCCTGAAGGAATTTATCAAATGATTGCTTTGCCCATCGCCATCCAAGGGATGGATGCCTTACCGGTGCGAGCAATCCTAAGGACGAAGGAATGAAAGATCCAAAGAAGATGAATCTTTTGGTCATGGGAACACCCGAGCTTGCTCGAGATGTCTTTCAAGCTATCCATCAAGCCGGTTATTCGATTGTTGGATTGGTTTGTCAACCAGACACAGAAGTTGGCCGTGATCGAATTCTCACCAAACCACCAACAAAAATTTGGGCAGAAGCAAACCAGATCCCCGTATTCCAACCAGAAAAGATTCGCCTTGATCATAGTTTTATAAACGACCTAAATATCGACTTTATTTTAACTTTAGCTTATGGGCAAATTGTCCCCCAAGCGGTCTTAGATAAACCCCATTTTGGTGCGTTTAATTTTCATGGAAGTTTATTACCGAAATATCGTGGCGCATCGCCGATTCGATTTGCATTAATTGATCAAGAAGAAGTTACTGGAATGAGTTTGATGAAAATGGTTCTGGCCATGGATGCTGGGCCCGTTTATGCGATGAAGCGAATGGCAATTTTACCAGATGATAATTACACTTCATTACTCCAACGTTTTTCTCCATTCACCATCCAATTTGCCTTACAAATGCTTCCTCGCTTATTTGGTGGAGAACTTTCACCTGTAAGCCAAATTGAAAAAGACGTAACCTTTGCTCCGATGATAACCAAGGAAAATGAACACTTAAAATTAACGATGCAGTTACCTAAACTATTAGGGTGGATACGTGGACTTGCTGATCAGCCTGGTGGCTATTTCATCAGCGACAATAAAAAACTTAAAGTCCTTCAAGCAAGCAAAGTCTCTGAAACAGAACATCATCCACTTGGAACCTTAATCAAAGTCGACCATCAAGGTCTTCAATTACAAGTATTAGGTGGCGTCATTTCTCTTGATATGGTTCAAGTCGAAGGCAAAGGAAAAATGAGTGGTCAAATGTTTGGCAACGGCCATCGACATTTGTTATCGACACGATTAACTTAATCATTTATGCAGATTCATTTATCCGTTCATGATCTCGTTGATTTTGTTTTACGCACCGGTGATTTAGACGGACGTATTTTTAATCGGTCAACGATGCAAACAGGAACCGATATGCACCGGCAATACCAACAGCAAGTTCAAATTCCGGGTTACCATCGTGAAATGTTATTACAAGGGGAGTTTAATTTTAAAACTTTAACCTTTCATGTCACAGGCAAAGCGGATGGCTTATATGAATCCGGGGATAGCGTCATCGTCGAAGAAATCAAAACCACCATTGCCGACTTGAAAGTCTTTCATCAACAACACGAAACCTGGCACATGATGCAGGGACTATTTTATGGTTACATGTACGCATTACTATATGGAAAGAAAAAGATTGAGGTAAAATTGATTTATCTTCATCAAGTAGATGACAATCGCCTTGACCGTGATTATACCTTCACTTTGGAAGAAGCTAAACGTGATTTGCAGGCTGTGGTCGATGAATATGGAAGCTTCTATTCAATAGTTTTAGACCGACAAGAAGCATTAAAAGTAGCGTTACCAAAATTACAATTTCCTTTTAAAACCTTTCGTCAAGGTCAACGCGACCTTGCAAAGTACGTTTATGGCATTAGTCAAAAAGGTGGGCGTTTGTTTGTAGAAGCACCGACAGGTATTGGCAAAACGATGTCGACCTTATTTCCCATGATTAAAGGATTATTCACTCACCATGAAAAAGTCTTTTATTTTACAGCAAAAAATTCAGGAAAATTAGCAGCCGTAGAGGCGATAGAAAAATTAAGATCACAAGGGATACCCATTCGATATGTGGTCATCACTGCAAAAGATAAAATTAGTTTTTGTCCAAAGGGTAAGATTAATCCGGATGACTGCCTTTATGCTCGTGGCTATTATGACAAAATCAAAGACGTATTATTAGAAGGATTATCCAACCACGAAGCGTTTGATCAATCCACGATTGAATCGCTCGCAGAAAAACATCAAGTCGAACCTTTTGAGCTAAGTTTAGATCTCTCCCTGTATGTGGATGTCGTGATTGCAGATTATAACTACCTATTTGATCCTAACGCTTATCTTCGCCGATTCTTTGAAGACATTCAGCATCCTTATGCGGTGCTAATTGATGAAGCCCATAATTTGGTTGAACGAAGTCGCGATATGTATTCTGCATTATTATCTGATTCAATCTTTTCCCAATTAGACAAGGGAACAAAAAAAGGAAGTTCAAAACCATTTCGCACACGTATCTCTAGGTTAATTAAGCAATGGCGATCGCTTGTTGATTCCGTCACCGAACCTACCTTGGTCAGCATCGAAGCAAGTTTTATCAACCAACTGGAAAAATTCATCACCGATGCTCAATTAGAAATGCGAACCAAACGAAAGTCATTATCCGATGATGCCATGGATAGTTATTTCAAAATCCTTAGGTTTTTTCGATTACGTGAATTAGTCGGTGACCATTACCGTGATTGGGCAAACATCGAAAACGGCGATCATCAAATCCATTTTGAATGCCTGGATGCCTCTAGGTACATCAAGAGTTTAACCCAGCGCCTTCATAGTGTTGTGTTTTTTTCAGCCACCTTGGCCCCCCTCGATTATTATTTACCAATGCTTGGGGCTGAATCTCACGATGCTCGGTTTTTACTTCCATCCCCATTTCCTCGCTCAAACTTTAAAGTCTTAATGGCAAGCAAGGTTTCTACCACCTTAAAAACAAGAGACAAAACTTATCTTGAAGTGGCGCTTTATCTAGAAAAATTAGTGGAAAACTGTCTTGGTAATTATTTGATCTTTTTTCCTTCTTATCAATATTTGGATTCCGTAAAATCCCAACTTAATTTCGGGAAAGAAACATTAATTCTGACACAAACTAAAGACATGACTTCTTCAGATCGAGAATCATTTTTAAACCAATTCACCCATTCACCAAAGCAAACCACGGTTGGGTTAGCGGTCTTGGGTGGAATCTTTTCGGAGGGAATTGATTTGATTGGTGACCGCCTGATTGGGGTAGGGATTGTGAGTGTGGGTTTACCTCAACTATCTTTTTCGCGAGATTTGATGGCGAACTACCAAACCAGTTTAGGACATGAGGGATTTTCATTTGCGTATGTCTATCCAGCGATCAACAAAGTTCTTCAAGCCATGGGGCGGGTGATTCGCTCAGAAAAAGATAAAGGGGTTGCCTTATTAATCGATGAACGTTATTTACGAGAAGATTACGGTGCCATCCAACAACGCTATTCACAGTACGAAGTGGTTCACACTCCCGACGAAGTTGAAGAGGCACTTGCAACTTTCTTTCGCAAAGATTAGTAGCAAATAGAGCGAATAATCGGTATGATAATAACGTAATTTATGGCATACGACATTAAAAAAATTAGGAACTTCTCCATCATCGCCCATATCGACCATGGCAAGTCGACATTGGCCGATCGAATTTTAGAAATCACAGGTGCTGTTAGTAAACGGCTAATGAAAGAACAGATGCTTGATTCGATGGATTTAGAACGTGAACGTGGCATTACCATTAAACTGACGACAGTCACCCTTCAATACAAAGCAAAAGATGGTCAAGAATACACCTTTAATTTGATTGATACCCCAGGACATGTGGATTTTACCTATGAAGTATCCCGTTCATTGGCAGCATGCGAAGGCGCGTTATTGGTGGTGGATGCTTCTCAAGGCGTAGAAGCGCAAACCTTGGCAAATGTTTATTTAGCAGTCGATAACAACTTATGGATCATTCCTTTAATCAACAAAGTGGATTTACCTCAATCTGACCCAGAAAAAGTTAAACTAGAGATTAAGAAACGTATCGGTCTTGATGCCCATGATGCCTTAGAAATTTCTGGAAAAACCGGAAAAAATGTTCCGGAAGTTTTAGAAAAAATTATTCTAGAAATCCCACACCCAGAAGGGGATTATGATGCACCTTTAAAGGCTCTGATTTTTGATTCTTTTTACGATGCATATCGAGGTGTTGTTGCCTTAATACGTATCAAAGAAGGCCACGTTAAAGTTGGTGATCATATTCAATTTATGGCGTCCGGTCACGTTTATCAAGTCACTGAATTAGGTATTTTTCGTCCACAACAAGAAAAACAAAATGAACTTGCCGCAGGTGAAGTTGGCTATCTTGCTGCTCAAGTTCGAGAAATTAAAGATGTTCGTTCCGGTGAAACCATTACCTTACGAGACCACCCTGCTAAAGAACCTTTACCTGGATATCGTGATTTAAACCCCATGGTTTTTTGTGGTTTATTTCCAGTTGACGGCAAGGAGTACAGTGATTTAAAGGATGCCTTAGGCAAACTTGCTTTAAGTGATGCTAGTTTGAAATTTGAACCAGAAACCTCGCAAGCGTTAGGATTTGGCTATCGCTGTGGGTTTTTAGGTTTGTTACATATGGACGTGATTCAAGAACGTTTGGAACGAGAATACAATCTCAATTTAATCTTAACCGCGCCAAGTGTGGTTTATCATGTCCATCTACATAATGGAGAGATGATGTTATTAGACAACCCTAATAAATTACCCAATCTAAGTTTGATCAAAGAAATTAGTGAACCCTATGTGAAAGCAACCATGACAACACCAAAAGAATATGTCGGTCCATTAATGGAACTTTGCCAAAGTCGTCGTGGCATTTATACCGAATTAGAATATGTCGATGAAACCCGAATGACGCTTCGTTATGAATTGCCTTTAGCGGAAATTGTTTATAACTTCTTTGATAAATTAAAGAGCTTATCAAAAGGTTATGCTTCATTTGATTATGTTTTATCGGACTATAAAGTTGGTAACTTAGCGAAGATGGACATTCTATTAAACAGCGAAACGATTGATGCCTTGTCAACGATTGTTCATAAACCTTCGGCATACCAACGAGGTAACTTTATCGTTGGCAAACTCAAAGATATTATTCCTCGGCAACAATTTGAAATTCCAATCCAAGCAGCGATTAATGGCAAAGTCATTGCCCGTACGGATATCCGAGCAGTTCGAAAAGATGTCTTAGCAAAATGTTATGGTGGTGATATTTCTCGGAAACGTAAGTTATTGGATAAGCAAAAAGAAGGCAAGAAACGAATGAAGAACATTGGGTCAGTTGAAGTTCCTCAAGAAGCATTCATGACGGTCTTATCCATCGACGATTGATTCATCTTTCATAGCTACTAAATTTCTACTATATTTAGTTGGTTTATGGTATATTTTTAAGAGTGATTTATGCCGGTAAATGATTTAGCCATCCGTTTTACGGATGAGCATTATGCAACCAAACAAGATGTCGCAAAAACCCTCGGTAGTGCTGTGGTTGATGCCTTATGGGGCACGATTCTGGATTACCGGA
>JBIIZK010000096.1:0-2890 GCA_044346305.1 Bacilli bacterium | reverse complement strand
AGATAAGCAACCTTTACAAATTGTCTTAACTCCCAGTATTTTAGAAAAAGTCATGGCTTTTGATAGAAAAATGTCTAAGGTTGTCAGCTTATTAAATTATCATCAAGTGCAAACCGAATTACCTTCAGTTTTTCACCCTTTACTCGTTCCAATCCTTTCCACGATAGGAAAACAGTATGGAGCTTCCACTGCAGAACGAAATGTGATGTATATTCTTGAGGAACGAGACGTCGAACGTAAAGCAGAATTGGCATCGGTAAATCAGTATTATCGAAGCTTAAAACTTATCGCCAAACGGCGCCAAACCAAACTTGATGAAGATCTCATGGGTGATTTACTCATGTTATTAAACAACACTGAAGAATTATCGATGTTTTATCGGGAAAAAGAATTAACCAACCGACCTAAGAGTCTTGTTGCGAGGGTCTATGAAGCAGCGCCATACCCTTTGATTGAACCGATGATGCAAACATTGCTGACGACCATAAAAACGTTAACCTTATCGCCGATTGTTGTTGCCACGATTGCGCTTTACTACCTTGATTACATCAAACCCTTTGAAGCGTTTAATGATGAAATGAGTTTCTTGCTATTTAAAAACATTCTCATTCACAGTGATTATGAATCAGCGGCCTGTTACTTAGATATCGAACAATTAATGGAAAACGAAGCCTATGAAAAACGATTGCTTGAAGTTCAACGAACCAGAGACATCACTTACTTATTAGACTTTTTATTACAACCCATGATGGCCAGTGTTGATCAATTACTTGATCGACTTATGTCGATGCAGAAACAAGCTGTCATTCAAGAAGAAAAACAATTATCACCGAAACCATCATCCTTCCCTTTGCCTTCGCCCTTACCAAGAGAAACCAAACCTTTTTCTAGTAGTGAATTCACGGTTGGAGAAGTTGAAGCCAATCGATTGCAACAACATTTGTTAGAAACTCATCCAAGCATGAAAAAGGGAGAAGCGGTTTTTTATGCCCGTCATCATTCCGTTGGTAAGTACTACACGTTATCGCAATATAAGCAACAATTGGAATGTGCTTATGAAACTGCTAGAACTTCAATGGAACATTTGGTGAAACTAGGGTATTATCGTAAAGAGAAATACAAAAATAAATTCGTCTACACACCCGTAGATTTAAAAGGAGTAACTCATGAGTAATCTTTATACAGGTTTCTTCAATAATGGCATCGTCACTATCCTCTTACTCTTAATTATTTTTGCTTCCGTTGCCTTGTTGGCAAGTTGGATTCGAAAAATTCTTTTACCAGAAGCCAAAGAATCTTTAAAGGTTGATCCCAAAAAAGCTGTTAAAGAAGAACTCGACCGAGTCTTAGTGCCTTTAGAAAATCCTTTAAATCCTAAAGCTAAACCAACCACTTCCGAACCATTGATAGCGAAAATTCCTCCATCATCGCCAACCAAGTTAACAAAAACTGAAACAGACAATACAAAAAAGTCTTCAACATTAAAACCTAAACTACCACCAACCAAGAATGCAAACAAACGCCGAAGTAAAGTTTCCTAAATCTTTATACGTTCACATTCCTTATTGTGATCATATTTGCCATTATTGCGATTTCACAAAGATGCTAACAAACCGCCAGCAAACGCTGGTGTATGTGCATGAAGTTCTGAAAGAAATTGCTTCATATGGTAAACACCTTTACCAAACTATTTTCTTTGGCGGAGGAACCCCAACCGCACTTAATG
This sequence comes from Bacilli bacterium, assembly GCA_044346305.1. Lineage (GTDB taxonomy): Bacteria > Bacillota_I > Bacilli_A > RFN20 > CAG-826 > UBA970. The sequence continues at coordinate 1,164 of JBIIZK010000096.1, read as the reverse complement.
ATGAAGAACTAACCATGCTTTGCCAAGGCGTTGCTCAATTTGCTGCCCCAGGTGCAGAATGGTCAGTAGAGTGTAACGTTGAATCGACAACACCTGAAAAATTAACCTTAATGAAACGAGCTGGCGTTAATCGCCTTTCCTTCGGAGTTCAAACTTTTAAAGTTGATGCATTACGATCGCTTAATCGTCATCACAATCAACGCGAGATTATTTCCACCATTCAAGAAGCAAAAAGACAAGGATTTAACCGCATTAATGTTGATTTGATTTATGATCTACCTAAAGTAAACGATGACGATTTAACCGATGACTTAAATAAATTTTTAACTTTGGATGTTGATCACATTGCAACCTACGCATTAACCATTCATCCAAATACAGTTTTTGGCATTCAGAAACTTAAATCTGTAAGCGATGATGTTTCTCGTCGGCATTATGAAACCATTTATCATACTTTACTTGCCCATGGTTATGAACGATACGAAGTCAGTAATTTTGCAAGAAACAAAGATTATGCACGCCATAATTTAACCTATTGGCGAAATGAAGAATACATTGGCTGTGGGTTAGGTGCGAGTGGTTATCTTCATGGGGTGCGTTACACCAACACCAAAAACATGACCAAATACCTTCAAGGTGTACGTCGCGATCAAGAGGAGATTATTGACTTAAAGATGAAACGTTTTGAATTTTTAATGTTAAACCTTCGGTTAAACGACGGATTTTCGTTAACTAACTTTCGAGATGAATGCCATCAAGATTTTGAATTAACCTATGAGAAAAACATACCTGCCTTGATTGAAAAAAAATTATTAACCATCTCTGACAATCGCGTTCGATTGACTTTTGAAGGGATGATATTGCTTGACTATGTCTTACTTAAATTAACCAAAGATACTATTTAGCACTTTCTATTTGACAGTGCCAATTTCCTTGTTATAATACTTTTAGCACTCAGTGTAAATGAATGCTAAAGGAGGTTTATATGGAACGCAATCGACGCGATTTGATTCTTAAACATCTTGTTGAACATTTCATTAAAACCGCTTTGCCTGTCGGTTCTCATACATTAATTGAAACTTATCAACTTCCATTTTCTTCAGCAACCATTCGTAATGAAATGCTTTCATTGGAACAAGATGGTTTGCTTGAAAAAACCCATAC
>JBIIZK010000044.1:0-5794 GCA_044346305.1 Bacilli bacterium | reverse complement strand
AAGAACATAGGAGAAATTATTAGCGAAGGAGGTGAAGCGGGCGGCTTTGTTGGTTGGTTGGGGAAGTCTGATTTGACGGTGATTGCCAATAGCTATAACTCTGGATTTGTAGCCGCTCTTTCTGATGAGGCGGGAGGGTTTGTGGGAGACTTAGGATCTGGAGAACCGATTTATATTCAAAATAGCTTTAATGTAGGGCAAGTGCATTCTCGATCAAGTGCTGTTGGTGGGTTTATTGGAGAATTAGGTGGAACATCGAGTGCAACAACCACGTCAACAACCTTCATTAGTAACTCTTATAACGCTGGTTATATCTCAACTCAGGCTTATTTTGATGATGAAAAAGGTGGGTTGATTGGCCAAGTGAATAACGATCGCCATGTGATCATTACCAATTCGTTTAATGTTGGTTCTTTCTCTGCATCGGTAACTGATTTATCGGTGCCACGATATTTATCTAGAAATGGGGCGATCATTGGTGATCCAGAAGGAAACGTTGCCTTGGATAATGTGGCGTTTTATGTGGATCAAACAAAGCCAGAAAACTATTTAAACCATGCCATGCAAGACCTTCACCCTCTGATCGGAACCCGAATCACGGATCGCACTAAGTTTGAGGCAAGTTCATTCATGTATCAATCAATCTGGAATATGGATTCCATTTGGATGTTTCAAGATAACGGTTATCCTTTTCCAGTGTTACGCAATCTAACTTTTGTTAATGCTGACAATCCATTTTTATTTAATCCTGAATTTAGCGATGAGATACAAATTGGTGATTATGGCGTCGAATACGATGAGATTTTAGAGGAATCTTTTATTCACATAAGCGAGTTGTTTGTCTATGCAAGAGACGTTGAAACCTCCTTTTCAAACCTCAATATTCAATTGTACGCAGTGCTGGGATCAGGGGTAAACATACAAACAGTACTCGCAACAGGGGATCTGTTTACAGCAGAATCTAGAACTCAATTTGGAATAGAATCCACTTTCGAAGATTTGAGTGTTTTCCCAACCCAAGGGGATGGTGAATATTTCTTCTACGTTGTTGTCACAGACAACGGTGGTAATCAAGTGATGGAAGAAATTGAAGACTCTATTGAATACAAAATCGCTGCAAATAATCTTCCTCCAAATCCCGGCGTACTTACCGTCGCTATTGGGGGTTTAGGTCCTAATATTTTAGATGTTTCGATTTCACGCTCAACCGATGACCTTACACGAGTTGAGGGTCTCACGTATTACTTTGTTATTGCTCCAAATACTTTTGACTTTGCCTCATACAATCCAATTACGAATGCCAATCAGCAAGGATTACTTTTTCAGCAAGTATACGATGGTTTTAGTGGTGATTTTTTAAACTTATCAATCGATATTAGTAGTTTAAATTTAGACTCGGGAGTCTACAAAACCACGGTCTACGTTGTCGATAAACTAAATGCTTATAGTGTTTATGCGATTGTTGATTTAACAATAAGCTAAGACTAATTCTTGTGAATAGCTTCTAATGACTTATCCTTGGAAATTTTTTTAGTTGCATTATTCGTTAATAGAATATGCGTAAGACGATAGAAAAAACATCGGGAAAGAACCCCATAAATAAGGATTTCTGCGCCAAGAGGAAAGGTGCTTTGGCGAGAATCTTATAAGACGTCTGAGAATTTCTTTAAATCAACTTCTCCGGCTTGAATCGCATAATTGATTTGACGATGCCGTCTTTCGGTAATTTTATATTGATACGATGTGTAGATACCAATGCCCATTAATAATAATGGCGCTAACGAGAAGACCAAGCGAATGGCCCACAATGCGCTGTCGGGTTGACCAGTAATCGGTGGTAAGGTTAAGTCTTGTTCGGTAAAACCGGCAAAACCCAAAATCACCATCGTGACGGAAAGACCTAACCACTCAACTCAATTTTTATAACCAGCATCGTGATTGATTTACTGGTGAGAGGTTACAAACTCCCGGAAGAGGAGATGGCTGGTGTCATTGCGATTCATCTCGCCTTATCACAAGAAGAATAATGTGTTGTTTTTTTAAGGATCAAATTCAACTTACGATTATTTGACAAGACTATCCTTGCAATTTGAACTTAATAGAAGTTTAATAAATCAAGGAGATTGATTTATGAAACGATCATGGATTCTAGGAGCTCTCGCTACTTTGTTTTTGATGCAAGGCACCGTTAAAGTTGTTTTAGCAACCAACATTGAATACCCCTTTGAATCGATACGTATCGTTGAAGCAAAACGATTTCAAGTAAAAGTACCTGAAACCATCGTTAACACCAGCTTATTTTTTCCTGCTGTGGCAGTGGGTGAAACATTGAATGTCTATATTGGAAGTTTGACTCTTGTACAAGGTGAAGAAAATCTTCAAGAAGCTTTGAATATTGACACGGTTCAAAATAACCCAATTCCTCCTGCTCCTACTAATCGAACAACCATGGTCGTCATTAGTACAGAGGATGGAACTGACCTTGCTCAATTCATCATTAACAGTTATTCTCGCACCAATGAATATGAAACCTTCTCGTTTGCGTGGCACATTTTAATTAATCCTACGATTGGGGTTTATAAAGATCTAGAGAAGTTGTCAAATCCGAAAGAATTATCCTTAACATACACATTTGCAAACGAAACTTGGGAATTTCGTGATGACAAACAAACACTTTATCCTACTGTAGAAAATTCTTATACCTTGGAAACTAACCTAGATGTGATCGTTGCGGCCTATATTGAATCCCCAGGGGAAAGTACCGACATCGATTCGGCAATGATGTATCATGCTTTAAAAGCTTTTTCAGAATTTGGGTTGACTGGATGTGCAACAAATTCGCAACCATCATCATCGAGCAACCCATCGTCTTCAAACGTTGAAGTCCCATTAAGTCATACCGCGTTGATTGCTCAATTGTCGGACTCTTTGAAAGCTGTTTTTGAATAACTTTCATCTCAACCCATCATAGGATCAAATTGTGGAAGATAAAACCAACAACATCCATTGAAAAATACATTAGATTAGTTTGCGCGCTTCGTTAAAAATTTAGAATTTATTAAAAATTAATACGTTAATTATTTATATCTTGCTTTTATTTCTTTAGCGGTGAGCGTTTTTCATCAACAATACCCAATATCAACGACACAATTGTGAATAACTGAGGGATAAATAATAAGAAGAATAAAATGCCAAGGAAAATAAAGTAAACATTGTTCACTAATGCTATAACATCTTGAAATAGCATCACAAGCGTTCTCGCTGGGACAGATATATCTGCGATCGATATATTCTGAACTAAGTAGTACTCAATGTTGAGTTCTGGTACTTCTTGGGAGTGTACCAAAACATAATCATCAAAGAATTCTACTTTTGGATCGCCGGGTATTTTTACAAGCATGATTTCGTTTCGTTCTAGAAACTTAGCCTTTTGTATTGCAAGATCTTCAACTAACCCATTTTCAAAACGAGTATCGGTGCTATAAACTTTATAGTCATACAATAAAAGATTATCTTCGTCTGTAATCGCCATTGAGGTGGCGACCCGATAAGGTAAATCTGATTCAAAAACAACTTTAGGAGTAAAGATGTAGGTGAGAGTGGTGATAAGAAATGTCGATGAGAAAACAAAGAGTTTTATTCTTCGTTTAATGAATTGAGATTTCATGTTATAAGAGAATTAAATCAAATGAAATCGTGATGGTTTGTGAGTTACTAACAATGGTTGTGGTCGATCGATAACCGCCAGTTATGTTTGTTAAATTGAAAGTGAGGTTTATGGTAGTTCCACTAATGATGACAACGGTATCAATTGCAACAAGCAAAGGGGAGATTCTCTCGATCGTCATATTATCAAATACGGATTCTACAACACTTAGATCATTACCAAGTTGAGACTTTAACGTGTTATCGATTGTTGCAGTTATTTCACCCGCAGTATCTACTGTCAACGTAATCGATCCAAGAACTCCACCTAGTTCCGAAAATTTAATTCCACTTTGCAATAATTGAAGTCCGGCTCCCACGTAATTATAATTACGAATTTGATAGCTTCCTTCAAATTCGCTTCCTTGGAGAAATATTTCATAATCCAAATCATTAATTTTTGAATCGTTGTTTAAATCTGATGCTTTATCACTGGCTTTCCAATCAAGATAATCCAACCAAATAATATAATCTAGAATATCGATTCGTTTGTCGTCATTAAAATCTCTTGCAGAATCTGATATTCTCCAAATATTAAACTGTTTGTAAATCATAAAGTCGATCGTGTTAACTTTTCTGTCGTCATTGTAATCTTGAGCGGTATCAGAATCACGCCAAACCAAATACTCTAACCATAATGTGTAGTCTGTTTGATTGATTGAACCATCACCATTAATATCAATGGCTTGAGTAGAATTAACCCAAATCGCAAAACCATCTAAACTTGAAGATTGAGTTGATTGATTAGTACTTGTACTAAGCTGCGGAAATTCGTTACCACATGCCACCAATACGATTGAAAATAAAATGATAGGCAATAATTGTTTATTCATAACCCCCCAATAAAGATCTATTTTAACTTTATATGAGTTTTGTCAAAAAAAACCGACGGAATACCAATGTCATCATTTCTTAAGAATTAGATCATCATTCCCTTTATTCCCTTTATTCCCTTTACTCCTTCGGTTCTAGTGGAAAAGCTACCTTAGGGTTCATAGAGAGAGTCTCCAATTTGTGTAAATCGAAGAAGACAAAATAAAAAAATCTCACTTTTATTCGCCTGTACGAAAGTGAGAGATTAGCGATTACCGGCGTGGCAGATGACGAATAGAGAGGTTATATTGTGAATATCTTTCTAGGGAAAACAAACCCTTGAATTTCTCATGGATTGGACGATATTTTTGTGTTTAAGATAATTCTCGTTAGTTTTACTTGATTCAGGAGCACGGAAGACCCTGAGCTTTTACCAAAAGGTCCCTTATGTGAAATATCCTTATTTCGTCTTGCTACTAGATTTCTTTCTTCCTTTGCTTGTCCCTTTATTTAATTTTACTCTTAAGTTGTTTGGCATATATGGTGTTCCTCCTTTTTATTGAATGTCTGTTTGAACTCTCATATTATAACCGAATTATTCTTTGCTTTGTGATGATTTCTTCTTTGTTGCGTTAACAAATGGTTGGAAAAATTTTTATGTTTTGTTTTAGAATAAAATTAAGGAGAGTTATTATGTTTAGAAATACTCGCTTAAATATGATGCTTGTTGTTCTTTCATCCATTCTCTTTTCCTGTGGTACTCCCGAAGTCAGTTCCTCGCCAACGTCGGAAATTGATCGAACAATGACGGTTTATTTACGGGCAAAAAGCCCAAATGTGGATTGGGTATCGGATGGGGATTTTACCTATCATATTCATTATTGGGGTAATGGCAGCGCCTCAAATTGGAATAGCTTGCCTGAATTAACCCTTGTCAGCGAGGGAATTTATTCTTATACATTCCAACCATCAGAACTTGACGATTATGCTCCAACGTCGTTGTTGTTCTTAAGAAAAAATGAATCGATGACGATTGTTAACCAAACCAAGGACTTGGTTTATGTAGGCAACGAAACCATCTTTACGTTGACCTCGTGGACAAGTTTGGATGGTTGTGGGGATTGCGTTCCTACGACTACAAAGTCTGATGGTACCTGGGCTTTTTATCGGCCTTAAACTCTTGATTAATTTCCATTCTTTTTCTAGCAAAATAAGAGATTTTGTCTTAAATTTTGTTAAGGTTAAATTATGCAATATACAAAAAATAAATTGGTCA